>CANIMS010000087.1 GCA_947468785.1 Betaproteobacteria bacterium | reverse complement strand
TGATGGCAAAGGTTAAAAATGGCGGTTCTGGGGTTTGGGGTGCAATTCCGATGCCTGCTCAGGCGCAGTTATCGGATGAGGATAGGGCAGCCCTAGTTCGATGGATGTTAACTGGACAGTAGATTTCAGGAAGGTTTTTGGAAATACCACTATATTTGATAGTAAGAGTAGATTAATAAAGGAGTTTTTATGAATCAGCAGCGACGCAGTTTAATGAAATATTCAGCCGTTTTTGGCTTGATGGCTTCTGCGGGTCTTATTAGCGTAGCCCAGGCTCAAGAATGGAATAAAGCCGCTTTTGAAGGCAAAAGCCTAGACGATGTATTCAAGATTTTGGGTGCTGGTACTCCAGATAAATCTGGCGCCGTGACTTTGAATGCCCCTGATATTGCTGAAAATGGTGCAGTAGTTCCAGTCGGAATTACAACTACCCTCAAAGCAGAACAAATGGCAATCTTGGTTGAAAAGAACCCGAGCGCTTTAGCAGCCCAATTCTTTATTCCTGCCGGTACTGAGACGTTTGTTACCACCCGTATCAAGATGGGTCAAACCTCCAACGTATATGCCTTAGTGAAAGCTGATGGCAAGTGGAGCATGGCAGTTAAAGAGGTCAAAGTGACTTTAGGTGGTTGTGGCGGTTAAGCCCCAACTATTCATCATTGTTAATAATTCAATAGATTAAAAGAGGAAATCATGGCTGATCCAATGCGCGTTAGAGCTGCTGAGAACGGTGGAATTGTGGATGTAAAAATTTTGATGAAGCACGACATGGAATCTGGTCAGCGTAAAGATGCTGCTGGCAAAACAATTCCTGCCTGGTTCATCAGCAACATCAACGTTAAGGCTAATGGTAAAGATGTGTTTAATGGTCAGTTTGGCCCTGCAGTTTCTAAGGATCCATTCTTGAACTTCAAATACAAAGGTGCCAAAGGCGACAAGATTGTTGTCAATTGGGTTGATAGTAAAGGTGATAAGCGCACCGATGAAGCGACTGCTTCTTAATTGATCTTTACCGTCTCTATGGTTTTGAAAGGGTATCAAATGCAGCGTAAATTTAGCTTTGGCTTAGCCTTGGGGGTTTTAGCAACTTCCTGGTCAATTTCTTCTACAGCCTTTGCCCAAAATGCAACGGATGATATTGCAAAATATCGCGAGATGATTGCCGATGGAAATCCTTCAGAACTATATGAGGCTGCTGGTGAAGAGCTTTGGAAAAAGCCAGCTGGCCCCAAGAATGCTACTTTAGAACAGTGTGACTTGGGATTAGGACCAGGCGTAGTGAAGGGTGCAGCAGCTCAGTTGCCAAAGTATTTTAAGGATACTAATAAGGTTCAAGATCTTGAGTCTCGTTTGATGACTTGCATGCAGACTCTGCAAGGTCGTGATCCTCAGGAAATGATTGACGCCCCTTTTCAAAAGGGTCCTAAAAAGGATATGGAGGCAATCGTTGCTTACGTAGTCACCTTATCCAAAGGCGATAAGATCAAAGTCACTACCAATCATCCAAAAGAAAAAGAAATGTACGACTTAGGTAAGCGTGCCTTCTTCTTCCAGGGTGGTCCTATGGACTTCTCGTGTGCCTCTTGTCATGCTGAAGATGGTAAGCGTATTCGTTTACAAGACTTGCCTAATATCACCACTCAAAAGGGCGCTGCCTTAGGTTGGGGTTATTGGCCAGCCTATCGCGTATCTAGTGGACAGTTCTGGACGATGCAACAGCGTTTAAATGATTGTTTCCGTCAGCAACGTTTTCCATTCCCTATATATGGCTCTGATCTAACGATCGCCTTGTCGATGTATATGGCCAAGAATGCTAATGGGGGTACTGTTGAAACCCCAGGCTTGAAGCGTTAATGGATAAGAGACAGAGAATATGAATATGAAGAACACAAAATCCCTCTTAGTCATTATTAGCCTTGCTGTATCGGCGCTATTAATGCAAGGCAATGCCATTGCTCAGCAAAAAAATGATCCTAAGTTCAATAAGATGATTAAAGATGGTTTTAGGGCAGAAGGTATTGCTGGCCTAGATCGCATTGATCAAGATGAAACCCAAAAGTTTTGCTCTGATCCCGTGTTTGCAAATAGCAAGCAGGGCGAGGCTATGCGCGACAAGATTCAGAAATTGAATATGGCACGCATTAAGCAGCCTTCTGATGGTAAATATATTGGCGATTGGAAAAAAGGCGAGGCTATTGCTCAAAGCGGTCGTGGAGCCACCTGGACGGATACTGCAAGTACGCCGGTTGGTGGTGGTTGCTACAACTGCCATCAAATCGATCAGAAAGAAATTTCGTATGGAACGATTGGACCTACTCTTTGGAACTACGGCAAGCTACGCGGCTATTCACCTGAGGTGGTGACGTATACCTGGAATCGTATTAATAATTCCAAGGCCTATAACGCCTGCAGCAATATGCCACGTTTTGCCCACTTTAAATTGCTCAATGAGCAGCAAATCCAGGATGTCATGGCTTTATTACTGGATCCAGCATCGCCAGTCAATCAATAAATAAAACAAGAGTGTAAAAAACGGGCCGACAGGCCTGTTTTTATAGGGGGAAGGTTATGTCTTTAAGCCGTCGCGATTTTTTGCAAGCGCTTGCGTTTGCATCTGCAGGTGGAATGAGTTTGCAGTCTAATTTTGTCCAAGCGCAAAGTGCTGCACAGAAGTTTTATGACTTGCCTAAATTTGGTAATGTCCATTTTCTGCATTTCACAGACTGCCACGCGCAATTACTCCCCATTTATTTCCGTGAGCCGAACGTTAATCTTGGTATCGGCGCTCAAGAAGGAAAAACACCGCACTTAGTTGGCGAATATTTCCTCAAGGCCAATGGCATTCAATTTGGTACACGAGATGCTCATGCATTTACCTATTTAGATTACGTAGCGGCAGCACAGAACTACGGAAAGATGGGCGGCTTTGCTCACATGGCCACCTTAATTAAGCAAATAAAGGCTACTCGTCCTGGGGCGCTCTTGCTTGACGGTGGTGATACCTGGCAGGGATCTGGCACCGCTTTATGGACAAATGGCCAGGATATGGTGGATGCTGCTCTAGCCCTCGGTGTTGATGTGATGACAGCCCACTGGGAAATGACCTTAGGCGAAAAACGAGTCATGGAGATTGTGAACGGAGACTTTAAAGGAAAAGTTTCTTTTATTGCTCAGAACATTAAGACCGCTGATTTTGGTGATATGGTTTTTAACCCCTATGTCATGAAGGTCCAAAACGGAATTCAGACTGCCATTATTGGCCAGGCATTTCCCTATACCCCAATTGCAAATCCACGCTATTTCACGCCAGATTGGACATTTGGTATTCAGGAAGAGAATCTCCAAAAGACAATAGATGAAGTGAAATCCAAGGGCGCAAAGGTGATTGTGCTGTTGTCTCACAATGGTATGGACGTGGATTTAAAAATGGCCTCGCGGGTAAGTGGCTTAGATGCCATCCTGGGTGGTCATACTCACGATGGTGTGCCAGTTCCAGTGAAGGTGAAGAATCCCGGTGGGCTTACCTTGGTGACAAACGCAGGTTCAAATAGTAAATTCTTGGGCGTTTTAGATTTTGATGTCAAGGGTGGTAAAGCAGTCGATTTCCGATACAAACTCTTCCCAATTTTTTCAAATATGATTCCTGCTGATCCGGTGATGAGCAAGCTGATTACCAAGATTAGAGCTCCTTACGAAACAAAATTGAATGAAAAGTTGGCTACTACGGAAGGACTCTTATACCGTCGTGGTAATTTCAACGGCAGTTTTGATCAACTCATTTTAGATGGCTTGATGGCACAGAAAAATGCAGAGATTGCATTTTCACCAGGCTTCCGCTGGGGAACTAGTCTCTTGCCTGGTCAGGCTATCACCCGTGAGAACTTGCTAGATCAGACTGCAATTACCTATCCATACACCACTGTGACGAATATGACGGGTGAAACCATTAAAACCATTCTTGAGGATGTGGCTGATAACTTATTCAATCCCGATCCTTATTACCAGCAAGGCGGCGATATGGTACGGGTAGGCGGAATGCAATATACCATCGACCCTGCGCAATCAGCAGGTAAGCGCATTACTGATATGCGTCTCAATGGAAAGCCTATTGAAGTAAGCAAAAACTATAAAGTTGCTGGCTGGGCTCCTGTTAGCGAAGAGGCAAAGAATGCTGGTGGTGAGGCGATATGGGATGTGATGGAGCGTCATTTGCGTGATGTGAAAGTCGTCAAGGCAGTAAAACTCAATGAACCCATTATCAAAGGCGTTGCCAATAACCCAGGTATGGCAGCAATCTAGAGACTTAAAAAAGGCGCTCAATATGAAAAAAATACTGCATCTGATTGTTACAAGCTTGCTGCTGTTAGGTGTTGCTTTACCTGTCGCTGCTCAAACCTCAGGGCAAACTAAAGTGGTTTATCACATTGATGATGCTGAAACGCAAGGGTTAAAGGGCTTGCGTAATATTCGCAATCATCTGGATGTCTCGCCACAAACTACCATCATTGTGGTGACACATGCCAATGGTGTCGATCTCCTAATGGAGGGTGCAAAAGACAAAAAGAATAATGTGGAATATGCCCCATTAGTTTCAGCCTTGAAGTCGCGGGGCGTTAAATTCGAAGTATGCGAAATTACACTCAAAAATCGCAATCTCAAGAAAGACCAATTTATATTGGATGCTGATTTCACGCCCTCGGGTGTAGTGCGTGTTGCCGATCTGCAGTTTAAAGATGGGTTTGCTTACATTAAGCCTTAATGCCTATTTGCATGAAACTGAATTTGTCTTGCCTTCATTTATTCAGATATTCGATAGGGATCCTCATGGGATCCTTTATCTTTTTTAATCATGCACAAGGGCAAGTCGGTCAAGCAGAAGATTTAATTCAATTAAAGCCGGTTCAGGTTGCCCCCCATACCTACTTTGTCCAAGGCTTTCCAGAAATGGGTAGTAGTACTAATCAAAACTTTATATCGAATGCTGGGTTTGTCATCACGCCAAAAGGAGTAGTAGTAGTCGATGCCCTTGGGTCTCCCATTTTGGCTAAAAAGCTGATTGCTGAAATTGCGCGTATTACCCCTCAAAAAGTGGTGGCTGTGATCGTCACTCACTACCATGCAGACCATATTTATGGTTTACAAGAATTTAAGAAAATAGGAGCCAAGATTTATGCGCAAGGTGAAGGTAGAAATTACCTTTCCTCTGAAACCGCAAAGCAACGATTGATTGCTTCTCGAATGGATTTTGCTCCTTGGGTAAATGCGAATACACAGCTTGTTGCTGCCGATGTCTGGATTGATCAGAGAGCTAAGCTCAACATTGGCGGTATTGAATTTCTCCTTAGTAGGGTAGGCCCTGCCCATGCTCCAGAAGATTTAATGGTCTATGTTCCCTCAGAAAAAGTGCTTTTTGCAGGCGACTTAGTATTTCGGGGTCGTATTCCTTTTGTTGGTAATGCAGACAGTAAGGGCTGGTTAATGGCATTAGATGAAATTGAAAAGCTAAAGCCTAAAATCGTCATTCCTGGACATGGTGCTTATTCAATCAATCCAACTGAGGATATCGTTTTTACGAGAAATTATCTGAAATATCTGCGGGAGTCCATGTCTAAAGCAGCCCTGAATTTGGATCCTTTTGATGAGGCTTATCAACAGGCAGATTGGTCAGAATACGAAGGAATGCCCTTGTTTAGGGCTGCCAATCGGATGAATGCCTATAACGTCTATCTCTCGATTCAGACAGAGTAGGGCAATTTAAGGCTAAGGGCCTTAAAATAGAGGATTAATGCTAAATGCTTGATTTTCAATGAAATTGATCAAACTCCTTTATTTGATGTCCTTTTGTGGCCTATTGCTGTCGCAGGCTCATGCTGCACCGGATTTGGCGAATGGTAAAAATATTGATCAGCAAAAGTGCTATGCCTGCCATGCAAAAAAAACGGGTTTTGGTAATGGCGACATGATTTACACCCGTTCAGATAGCAAAGTGAAATCGATTGCGAATTTGAAGAGGATGGTCGGGCTGTGTAATACCGAATTACGACTAGATCTTTTTCCTGAAGATGAGGCTGATGTTGTTGCCTACCTTAACCAACAGTTTTACAAATTTAAACCTTAATTTTTTTTAGAATTTATTCATCATGGAAGTTGTAGATATTGCTTCGCTAGGTAAGTCTGTACTTTGGGCTACTTTTGCGGTTGCCTTCTTGCTTGGCGCTGTTATGCAAAAAACCGGTTTCTGTACCATGGGTGCGGTATCCGATATATTCATTATGTCTAGCTGGGATCGCTTAAGACAATGGTTTCTGGCAATTGGTGTTGCCATCCTTGGTTTTGCATTAATGGCCTACTTTGGCTTGATAGATCCTCTGAAAAGTTTTTATACCGGCAATAAATTACTTTGGTTATCTTCCATCGTAGGGAGTTTTCTCTTTGGTCTTGGGATGGTTCTATCTTCAGGCTGCGGTAGCAAAACCTTGGTGCGTATTGGTGGCGGCAATTTAAAGTCCATCATCGTATTCATCGTCTTGGGTTTGGCTGCTTACATGACTATGCGCGGATTTTTGGGCGTCATTCGGATTAACACACTCGACACGATCTTTATTGCTTTCAATACACCGCAAGACTTGCCGAGTCTGCTAAGTAGTCCCTTGGGCATTGAGCGGGGTACGCTTCATCTTGTCTTGGGCTTGCTGATTGGATTTGCATTTATTGCATACGCTTTAGCGAAACGCTCTTTTTGGACCGTGGAAAATCTTTTA
>CANIMS010000086.1 GCA_947468785.1 Betaproteobacteria bacterium | reverse complement strand
TTCATGGGCTTGGTGAAACCATTGTGCCCACCATCCCGCAAATGTGGAAAAAGCCAGAGGATTGGGAAAAGATCCCCAAGAAACTCATTGCTGCAGAAAAGAAAAAAGAAAAAAAAGATCGTGAAATAAAAAGCGAAGGCCTGATTGCGGAATCTCAGTTAAACAAAGAACAACAATCGGCCTTGAATACCCTGCGCAATATTGCAGTCGAAAAAAAATTCAGAGCAATCTTATTGCAAGGACAAACAGGAAGCGGAAAGACGGCGGTATTTTTAAGCTGGCTTAGTTCAATCCTGGAGGATGCAAAAGCTCAAGTATTAATTTTGGTTCCCGAGATTAATCTAACACCACAATTAGAGCGCAGAGTTCGAGCCTATTTTCCAAATAAAAATATGGCAGTGCTACATAGTGCAATACCAGAAAATCAAAGAGGTGTTGCATGGTATGAGGCAATGACAGGTAAGGCCCAAATCATTTTAGGCACTAGGTTGGCTGCACTAACACCGATGCCAAACTTAAAAGCGATTGTGGTAGATGAAGAGCACGACCCTTCTTATAAACAACAAGACGGTATACGATATTCCGCCAGAGATTTAGCAATCTGGCGCGCACATGATGTGAAGGCGCCCATTCTGCTTTCATCGGCAACTCCCTCACTCGAAACTTGGATGGCTGCAAGGGCTGGGCGGTATGAATATATTCGCCTAGATCAAAGAGCCCAAGGGGCGGGCTTGCCAAAGGTGCATTTGATTAATACGCGAGATCCTCAAAATCAATTTAGTCCCGGCGATGCTGATAAACCGATTAGCAAGAGCCCCATTACAAAAACTTTAGTACGCGCTATCAGTAAAAATTTAGATGCTAAAAAACAGAGCCTCATATTAATTAATCGCAGAGGATATGCGCCAGTGCTTAGTTGCAATGCATGCTCTTGGCTATCAAAGTGTCAGCAGTGTAGTTCGTATATGGTGATGCATAAAGCGGGCGCACTTAATCGAAAAGCAGTTCTTAATTGCCATCATTGCGGTTTGGTAAAGCCCATTCCAGAGCATTGTCCAGATTGCGGAAATGCTGATCTCAAGGGTTTGGGTCAAGGAACTCAAAAGGTGGAGGACTCTATCGAGGACATATGGCCTAATGCCCGTGTTTTGCGAGTTGATACAGACTCAAGCAAAAAAAGTAAAGGCGCAGAGGAGCTGTTTCAGGAAATTCATTCGGGCAATGTAGATCTAGTGGTGGGCACGCAGATGATCGCCAAAGGACACGACTATCAAAACATTGGTTTAGTAGCTGCATTGGATGCAGATAGCAGATTGTTCTCACAAGATTTTCGGGCTGCTGAAAGATTGTTTGCGCAATTAGTACAGGTTGCAGGTCGCGCAGGTAGGTCTGGTAGTGAGGGGCAGGCTGGGGGTGATATGTATATAGAAACTCAATATCCAGAGGCGCCCGTATTTCAATTTCTACTTCGTCACGATGTCGATGGATTCTTGTCATATACCGCCAATGAAAGAGAGGAGGCTAAGCTACCGCCCTTCTCATATCAGGGCTTGATCCATGCTGAAGCAAAAAGTCTTGATAAGGCAATTCAATTTCTGAGCTCCCTGAATGGGCGCCTAAGGGCTAAAGGCCTTATAGGTAATGGACTTAAGGCCTATGATCCCGTGCCTAAGGCGCTGATGCGAGTGGCAGGAACAGAGCGTGCACAATTGTTGCTGGAGTCAGGCGATCGCAAGCAATTACAGGAAATCTTAGAGGCAATTGATCAAGATCTACGAGGTCAATCCCAAGGTCGGATTAGCAAGGGCGAGAATATTCGTTGGTTGATTGAGCGGGACCCAATCTCCATCTAATGTTTACGCCCCAGGACCCGAAATATATTTTTCTAAGCTTAAGAGTTGGTTCAATTCGGATGTAAAGCTGTCATCAGAGCTCGGCTTGATTTTGAACAACCATATCTCATAAGGTTTTTCATTTACCAATTCAGGTGTGGCATCAAGCTCTTCGTTTAAGGCAACAATCTCTCCGCTCACAGGCGCATGGATATCGCTTGCTGCCTTGACAGATTCAATGACTGCAATGGCTTCGCCCTGTTTCACATGCTGTCCAATCGTGGGGGCCTTAAAAAACATCACATCGCCCAATGCTTCTTGGGCATGATGGCTTATACCAACCCAAACTAAGCCATCATCTTCGATATCGGCCCATTCATGGGTTTGTGCAAACTTAAAAGTGTCTTGGGTATTCATTGTTTATCCTTTGTGATTATTTTATGCTTACTCACATCATTTCGTTTTCAATGCATTGACCAGTGTTGCCAATATGCCAATCACATTAAGAATTATTCCCGTTACACCCTTCCAACAAAATTGTTCAATTTTGCTTTGCCAAGAAACGGGTGACGCTGCTGTGGTTGATCCGGGAGGCGATATTGAAAAGATCTTAGCAGGGGCCAAACAAATGGGTGCAAGTGTGAAAAAGATTTTGCTCACTCACGGTCATTTAGATCATTGTGGGGCCGCAAAAGAGTTAGCGGACCAGCTGGGCGTGCCAATTGAAGGCCCGCAAATAGACGAGCAATTTTGGATTGATCAATTGCCAGAGCAAACGGTGCGCTTTGGGTTTGGAAATGCAAAAGTATTTGAGCCTAATCGCTGGTTAAATGATGGCGATCATGTTCAAGTAGGCAAGGTTGATCTTGAGGTTTTTCATTGTCCTGGCCACACTCCAGGCCACCTTGTATTTTTTGATAAAGCCGATCGCTTGGCTATAGTTGGCGATGTTTTGTTTGCTGGGTCAATTGGCAGAACAGATTTTCCTCGCGGTAATCATGCAGATCTGATTCATGCCATTAAGACAAAGTTATGGCCGCTTGGGGATGATGTGCAATTTGTTCCTGGGCATGGTCCAATGTCCACCTTCGGTGCGGAACGCAAAACAAATCCACATGTTGGAGATGGCGTTTAAATAACGCGCCAAAAAATGTAAAGCCGTAAAACTAGAGCTTAGGTTTTTGCAGAGCCAGTGCGGTGTGTGCGGTTATATAAACAGCTTGCACAAATCCAACGTTGCTTGCGATTGCTTGTAGGAATCCATGTGCCACCCTCTAGCCGTTTTTCACGACTGCAAGAAGAGCAAAACTTGAGGCTCTGGGAGGTTTCTTGAGTAGGGGCTGGAGTAGAAGTAGTCATGGGTAATCCGGGTAAGGCAAATCTTGTACAGAGGATCTATTTTACCCGTTTTGTCCCACTGGGGCTGGGCTGAGCACGACTCGGACCGATTCGGCCGTCTTATTGCCCTCAAAATCAAGCCAGGCCTTGTTTTCAAAGTCATAAAGCTTGCATTTACGGGCGGTATCGAAATACCAGTCCCATGAGAACTTTTGCACAAAAATACGCTCAGGAAGGATCGTTTCCAGGGTTGTTTGGGCCTCCTGGAGGCGATAAAGGGGTACGCTCATGTCCACATGATGGGCGGTGTGCTCCATGATGTGGTGCATTAATGAGCCCCAAATCCAGTTAAAAGTGAGGTGGACGGTGGTCGATACAAAAGGCTGCGCCCTCAACCATTCTGATTTTTTGTCGTACCAAGAAACTGAAGGATGGGTATGGTGAACATAGACCACAAATCCGATCATGCCATTCCAAAAGAGGAATGGAATTACAAAGCCTGTAATCAAGCCAATCCAAATAGATTGTCCAGTGGCAATTGCGCCAGCAACTAAACAGGCAATCCAAACAATCGCAAAAGCAGTTACAAGTAGATTGTCTTTTAAGAAAATGGGACGATCGCCAGGCTTATTCTTGGCGTTCGGAAAATACTCGCGTCTCCACCAGATCTCGATTAAGTAGTAGAAAACAGGGCCCCAGCCGCTTCGGTAAAGGCGCTCTAGAGCCTTGCGCCATGCTGGTAGGGCGTCAAACTCTGCTTTAGATAATGGGGCCCAAACAAAGTCAAAGCCCTTCAAATTAGTCTGCCCGTGATGAACTACGTTGTGCCCTACATCCCATAAGCTATAAGGGGTAAGCGATGGTAAGAACGCAATACGACCCAACACTTTGTTGAGTTCACGATTCGGCGTAAAGCTTTGATGACAAGCATCATGCCCCAAAATAAAAATCCGGCCCGTTACAAATCCAGCCACTAGGCCAAACAAAATCTTCAGCAAAATGCTTTCAACAAAAATGGTTCCAGCAATACACCCAAGCCATAATGCAGCATCAAAGATCAGAAGTAGGATTGCGCGTCCAGTTTGTCCTTGCGCCATTGGAATCAACCAGCTCCGAATAATTTTGCGGTGCGGCAAAGGCGCCTCAGGAGGCAAGGGATTATTTAGGGACGGCTCTGACAGCGCGGAATTTAGATGTGTAGACACGATAAGAATCAATAATTTAGATGCAAATGATAGCGGTTTTCATGATTTTTCGCATGACATAGGTCAAAAACCCTACTGTTTTGGCGCGCCCGGCAGGAATCGAACCTGCGACCCTTGGCTTCGGAGGCCAATACTCTATCCACTGAGCTACGGGCGCCAGCTGGAAAAACGGATACAACGCTATTGTAAGTGTCTATACCCCTACTCTCTAGTTATAATCTCGGCAATTCCACCTAAACCCCCTAACGATAAATTCCTATGAGCAACGAGCACGGAAACCTAATTAAGAACCCAAAGCAACTCATCATTATGGTGTTTGCTAGCTTTTTTGTGCCCCTGATCATTATTTTGTTGTTAATGGTGTTTGTAAATAATGGCAAACGTGGGGATTCCTCAGAGACAAGCGAGCAATTAATTAAGCCAGTTGGCCAATTAAATTTTAAAGATGCCAGCGCGCCACGCGAGCCACAAACTGGTGAGCAGGTTTATAAGGCCGTTTGCGCTTCATGCCATGTTTCAGGCGCTGCAGGTGCACCTAAATTTGGCGATACCGGCGCATGGACGGCGCGCTTAGGTAAAGGCTACGATGGTTTATTGACCTCAGTATTAAAGGGCAAAGGCGCTATGCCTGCACGTGGCGGTGCAAGTCCTGCAGATGTGAGCGATTATGAGCTTGGCCGCGCAGTAGTCTACTTAGCGAATTCAGCTGGCGGTAAGTTGGCTGAACCAAAGGCTCCAGCACCAGCAAAATAATTATTAATACCCGTGTTAATTAAGCTGGCTATATGCCGGCTTAATTATTTGTATCACCGCTATTTTTTATATCTAAAGCAGCTTGATAGGCTTCTTTCTTAGACATGCCCAATGTTTGTGAAAGAACCGCTGCAATCTCTTTACTACCTAAATAGGGGCTCAAGGCATTGGCCCACTTTAGAAGCTCCGCATGCTCTGGAGCCTCATCAGCTCTGGCTTGGCGGCCCGCCACTAGAATGACAAATTCGCCCTTTAAGCTTTCTGCATTTTCAAGCCATTGCATGATTTGATTTGCTTGGATTGAAACAATTTGTTCAAATTTTTTCGTGAGTTCGCGCCCCAGTAAGATCTTGCGCTCAGGCTCTAAATAGTTTGCAAGTAATGCTAGCGTTTCATGGATATGATGTGGCGATTCAAAAAAAATACTGGTTTTTTTACTCTCACTAATGTTGCGCAAAAGCGCATCACGCTCTTTTAGTTTGTTGGGCCAAAACCCTAGAAACTGAAATTGTCCATCCGAACTCAGCATCACCGCGCCAGATGCTGAAATGGCAGCTGCTACGGCACTTGCTCCGGGGATCGGAATAATGCGGTAACCCGCCTTCTCAACTTCGCTGACCAATCGGGCGCCTGGATCTGAAACTCCCGGCGTGCCTGCATCAGAGATGTAGGCCCAACGTTCATTGTTGGCAAGATGTTGAATGATATTTTGCGCACCGACGATCTCGTTGTGTTCATGTAATGCGACACATTTTTTATGAATACCAAATTGCTGCAAGAGTGCTGCGCTATGTCGCGTGTCTTCGCAAGCAATGCCGTCAACGGAATTCAGAATATGAAGTGCACGCAGAGTGATATCTCCAAGATTGCCAATGGGGGTGGCAACCATATACAGTGACCCAGTCGGCAAATCTTGCTGCTTTAGAAATTCAAATGCGCCAGCTTCCATAGGGGTATTTTGTATGTGAGGATGATCAATAAGCAAGAGGATACGTTGCTTTTTGTTTATCTTGGCGACATCTATACATGTTTAGCCTTTGGCGCATAATATTGCTATGGATAAAAATACAATTGAACGGCTGCGCCAGAGGGCATCCCAACATTTTTTAGACAGTATTGCGGTTAAGCAAGAGGCTGAAAAAGTACTCCCAGAGTCGGTGGCACATGGGGTGGTCGCTATGGTTGATTGCTTACGAAGCGGCGGCAAAGTAATGGCCTGTGGTAATGGCGGATCAGCTGCAGATGCACAGCATTTTGCTGCGGAACTCATTGGACGCTTTGAGCGAGAACGCCAAGAATTAGCGGCAATTGCCCTCACAACCGATACATCCATTTTGACTGCGGTTGGAAATGACTACAGCTATGACGAAGTCTTCAGCAAGCAAGTGCGAGGGCTTGGTAAAAAAGGTGACATCCTTCTCGGAATCTCTACATCTGGAAATTCAAAGAACGTAGTTAAGGCGATTGAGGCGGCAAAAAAAATGGGCATCAAAATTATTGCGTTGACTGGTAACGGTGGCGGAAAAATTGCTAGCTTGTTAGATGCTAATGATGTTCACCTGTGCGCACCATCAAATCGTACTGCCCGCATTCAAGAAACGCATTTAGTTTTACTTCACGGATTATGTGATGGCGTAGACCATCTTTTGCTTGATTAAATCAGAAAGCC
>CANIMS010000085.1 GCA_947468785.1 Betaproteobacteria bacterium | reverse complement strand
GCATTGCATCGGTGCAACCACCCTTGACGAGTACCGTAAGTACATTGAAAAGGATCCCGCTCTAGAGCGTCGCTTTCAAAAAGTGATGGTTGAAGAGCCGAGCGTTGAGGCAACGATTGCCATTTTGCGAGGTTTGCAAGAACGTTATGAGTTGCATCATGGAATCGAGATTACTGATCCGGCGATTGTGGCAGCTGCTGAGTTATCTCATCGCTATATTACTGATCGATTTTTGCCTGACAAAGCCATCGACTTAATTGATGAGGCAGGCTCACGCATTCGGATGGAGATTGATTCGAAGCCAGAGGTGATGGATAAACTCGATCGCCGTTTAATTCAGTTAAAGATTGAACGTGAAGCGGTTAAGAAAGAGAAAGACGAAGCTTCTCAAAAGCGTCTAGCGTTGATTGAAGAAGAAATTCAGCGCCTTGGCGCCGAATATGCTGATTTAGAGGAGATCTGGAAGGCTGAGAAGGGTGCTGTTTTAGGCGCTGCCAATTTGAAGGAGGAAATTGAAAAAGTAAAAGCTGATATTTCCAAGTTACAGCGTGAAGGCAAATTAGAGCAGGTTGCTGAGCTTCAATACGGCAAGTTGCCGGAATTAGAGGCTAAGCTAAAGTCTGCTGCAGCAGCCGAAGCCAAAGGCAATAAAGATGGCGTCGTAAAGAATAAGCTATTGCGCACTCAAGTTGGTGCGGAAGAAATTGCAGAGGTTGTTTCTCGTGCAACAGGCATTCCTGTATCAAAGATGTTGCAAGGTGAGCGTGACAAGCTTCTAAAAATGGAAGAACTGCTCCATAAGCGCGTGGTTGGTCAAGAGGAGGCAATTCGTGCGGTATCGGATGCGATTCGCCGCTCTCGTGCCGGCTTATCTGAAGAGAACCGTCCTTATGGATCATTCTTATTCTTAGGTCCTACTGGAGTCGGCAAAACTGAACTCTGTAAAGCCTTAGCTGGATTCTTGTTTGATAGTGAAGATCATCTCATTCGAATTGATATGAGTGAATTCATGGAAAAGCACAGCGTGGCTCGCTTAATTGGTGCGCCTCCAGGGTATGTTGGCTATGAAGAGGGTGGATATTTAACTGAGCAAGTTCGTCGCCATCCATATAGCGTCATTTTGTTTGATGAAATTGAAAAAGCTCATCCAGATGTCTTTAATGTGCTCTTGCAAGTATTGGATGATGGTCGCTTGACTGATGGTCAAGGCCGTACAGTCGACTTTAAAAATACCGTAATTGTGATGACTAGCAATATTGGCTCCCATTTGATTCAGTCAATGACTGGCAAGAAACAATTAGAAATCAAAGAGGCTGTATTTGAAGAGCTGAAGAATCATTTCCGTCCAGAGTTCTTAAACCGGATTGATGAGATTGTGGTGTTCCATGGTTTGGATAAGGACAATATTGCTAGCATTGCTAAGATCCTACTGAAGAACCTTTCTGATCGTTTGGCAAAAGTCGATATGCAGCTTGAAGTCAGCGATGCGGCTTTGAATAAGATTGCTGAGGTTGGCTTCGATCCCGTCTTTGGAGCAAGACCACTCAAGCGTGCCATTCAGCAGCATATTGAAAACCCAGTCTCTAAGATGATCTTAGAGGGAACTTTCGGGCCTAAGGATGTAGTCCCTGTGGATGTGGATAAGAAAGGCGACTTTAGCTTTACTCGCCAAGTCCACTAATTTTTAGTAGCACTGCAGCAATTAGCAGGATTTTTCCTGCGCAAGTAAACTCGGGTCATGACTGTTGCGCAAATACGGCGCTACAGTGATGTCCGGGTGATTGCTCTCATTAGCCTGGCTCACGGTAGCTCCCATTTCTTTCATTTAATTCTTCCGCCCATGTTCCCATGGCTGAAGGATGCTTTCGCATTAAGTTATGCCGAGCTCGGCTTGCTGATGTCAGTGTTCTTTGTAGTTTCTTGTGGCGTTCAGGCAGCCTCTGGTTTTCTGGTAGACCGTATTGGGGCAAGACCAGTTTTATTTATGGGTGTTGGTCTACTTGCACTAGCGGCACTAACTTACTCCCAAAGTAGTGGCTATTGGATGCTCATCTTGGGCGCTGTGATTGCTGGCTGTGGCAATGGCATATTTCATCCAGTCGATTACACATTAATTAATCACAAAGTTTCCCCGCCCAATTTACCCTATGCGTATTCAATGCACGGCGTGACAGGTTATCTGGGATGGGCGGCTGCCCCAGCATTTATGGTGGGCATCGCGCAACTTTCCGATTGGCGCATTGCTTTTTTATCTGCTGCTTTATTAGAAGTAATTGTTCTAGTAATTCTGTATTGGAATCGAGATAAGCTGATTGATGATGTTCAGGGGCGCCGTGCAGAAAGTCATGCCACTGCTCAGGCTGCTAACCCAGGCGGCATGCCTGCAAGTACCTTTGCATTCTTAAAGCTTCCAGCAGTTTGGTTTTGTTGGCTCTTCTTTTTCTTTAGTATGGCCGCAACGTCTAGCTTGCAGTCTTTTGCACCGAGTGCACTCAATGCAATTTACGATATCGCAATTAGTGTTAGCAGTTACTTTATAACTCTATTGGCTTTAGGTAGTGCTGCAGGCGTTTTACTGGGCGGATATTTGGCTGCAAAGATACAAGCGCCTGAACGCATCGTTACCACTTGCTTGTCAGTTAGCATTTTGATGAGCGTATTGCTTGCAACGGGTTGGATGCCTCCTCATGTCATCCCAGTTTTATTTATTGTGATTGGATTAGGGTATGGTCTTGTTGGTCCATCACGTGATCTTTTGATTAAGTCAGCAACTCCTCAGGGTGTTTCGGGCAGGGTGTATGGCGTTGTGTATTCCGGAATTGATCTAGGCGCAGCAGTGGGGCCATTTATCTTTGGTTTCTTGATGGATGCAGGTTTGCCAAGAGTATTGTTTTTAGGCATTGCGCTGTTCCAATGCATGATCATTTTGACCACGTTTAAGGTGTCCTCTAGCATTCGTCCAAAAACAGCTTCCTCAAGCTGATACAGATTTCATAATATGAAATGTTATTTCCCTGCGTAAAATGCAGTGCACCATATGGTGAGTTATTCCGTTTCAAGCAGTGATTATATATTCCACATTGCAAAAAATGTATTCTAAGTTATTGAATATTAATAACTAATTATTTTTAATTAATTTCGATTTATCGCTTGCATCGTTTTTCTAACTACTTAAACTCTTATATAAGACATAAGACTTGAAAAGGTCTTTAGCGTCTCAATATTGGAAGCAATTGTTTAACTTTGGGAGAAAAACATGGCAGATCGCAAGGCAGAAATCGCAGCACTACAAAAAGATTGGGATACCAATCCACGTTGGAAAGGCATTAAGCGTGGCTATACCGCAGAGGATGTAGTGCGTTTGCGCGGTTCATTGAAGATTGAACATACTTTAGCTAAGCATGGCGCTGTAAGATTATGGGAGCTGGTAAACAACGAAGCTTACGTAAACTGTTTGGGTGCATTAACTGGTGGTCAGGCAATGCAACAAGTGAAAGCGGGTATTCAGGCAATTTACTTATCCGGTTGGCAAGTTGCTGCTGACGGCAACTCTTATGCAGCGATGTATCCAGATCAATCACTCTATCCAGTAGATTCAGTTCCTAAAATGGTTGAGCGTATCAACAACTCATTTCAACGCGCTGATGAGATTCAAACTGCAAAAGGAATTAATAAGGGTGATCCGGGTTATATCGAGTACTTTGCTCCGATCGTTGCTGATGCAGAAGCGGGGTTTGGAGGCGTACTCAATGCGTTTGAATTGAGCAAAGCCTTAATCAAACAAGGTGCGGCTGGCGTTCACTTTGAAGACCAACTTTCATCGGTAAAGAAGTGCGGTCACTTAGGCGGTAAGGTTTTGTTGCCGACCACAGAATCAGTGCAAAAGTTGGTTTCTGCCCGCTTAGCTGCTGACGTAATGGGTGTTCCAACCATCATCTTAGCGCGTACTGACGCTGAGGCTGCGGACCTATTAACCTCTGACTATGATGAGAATGACAAACCGTTCTTGACGGGTGAGCGCACCCCAGAGGGCTTCTACAAGACTCGCAAGGGCTTGGATCAAGCCATCTCCCGTGGTTTGGCCTACGCTGCTTACGCAGATATGGTTTGGTGTGAAACCGGTACACCTGATCTTGAGTTTGCGCGTAAGTTTGCGGAAGCAATTCGTGCGAAGTTTCCTGGCAAGATGCTTGCTTATAACTGTTCACCATCGTTCAATTGGAAGAAAAACTTGGACGATGCAACGATTGCTAAGTTTCAGCGTGAATTGGGTGCGATGGGTTACAAGTATCAATTCATTACTCTCGCAGGCATTCATTCTATGTGGTACAACATGTTTGACTTGGCGCAGGACTACTCTAAGCGCGGTATGACTGCCTATGTTGAGAAAGTTCAAGAGCCAGAATTTGCTGCTCGTGATCGTGGATACACTTTTGTTTCGCATCAACAGGAAGTTGGAACTGGTTACTTCGATGATGTAACGACAGTTATCCAAGGTGGCAAATCCTCTGTAACGGCTTTAACGGGTTCCACTGAAGAAGAGCAGTTCCACTAATGAGAATCCCTAAGTAGTCAGTAATAGCAGTAGCACCAATACTGCTGCGGCATCTAAATAACCTCACAAGGGTGACTTAGATGCCGTTTTCGTTTACATTCCTACCATGACGAATTGCGTACTGTGTGCAGATCAAAAGCCTGAAGAGGGCCAATTAATTTGGCGCGGTGATGACTGTCGGATCATCGCCGTTAATGATGCTGACTTGCCTGGATTTTGCCGCGTTATCTGGAATAAGCATGTTTCAGAGATGACTGATCTGAGTTATGGTGAACGAGAACATCTCATGAATTTGGTTTTTGTTGTGGAGGAAGCCATCCAGCAGGTAATGAAGCCCACTAAAGTGAATCTTGCCGCGCTTGGGAATATGGTGCCTCACATTCATTGGCATGTGATTCCTCGTTTTACAGACGATGCTTTCTTTCCAGGCTCGGCTTGGTCTGCAAGGACCCAGGAAACCCCCAGTTCCACGCTAAAGAATCGCCAGGAGGCTGCGCTTGAGCTCCCAGGCGCGATTCGAGGGCTAATTTCTCGTTTATATTAGTATTAAGTACTAAAGTTTCAGACACTTTTCACAAAGACTCGCTAGGAGATAGAAATGAGTGATGGTTTATTCAGAAAATCGAGGTATTGGATTGTTGCCTTGATGGGCACTTTTGCTTTCAGCGTGAATGCGCAGACTAAATGGGATTTGGCAAGCGCTTACCCAGTGAGCAATTTCCATACAGAAAACTTACAGCAGTTAGCTGCTGATGTGGATAAAGCAACAGACGGTAAGTTGAAGATTGTTGTTCATCCGAACGGCTCCTTATTTCCAGCCAATGGTATTAAACGCGCAGTCCAAACAGGTCAAGCACAAATGGGCGAGGTATTGGTCTCTGTGCTGGCTAACGAGAACCCCATTTTTGGGGTAGATTCCATCCCATTCTTAGCTACAAGCTATAAAGAATCTGCAAAACTTTGGAAACTATCCAAAAACGCCACTGATGCGGCTCTCCAAAAGCAGGGGATAAAAGTGGTTTATGCAGTTCCTTGGCCACCACAAGGTTTGTATTCAAAGAGCCCCATTAATTCTGGCGCAGATATGAAGGGCTTGAAGTGGAGAGCCTATAACCCAGCCACTTCTAAGATTGCTGAAATAGTTGGCGCACAGCCTGTGACTGTTCAGGTAGCGGATTTGGCTCAAGCAATGGCAACAGGAACGATTAATTCCATGATGACCTCAGGAGCTACTGGAGTAGATATCAAGGTTTGGGAAAGCTTGAAGTATTACTACGAAGTAGATGCTTGGTTGCCCAAGAATATTTTGATGATTAATCAAAAAGCACTTGATTCTCTTGATAAGCCAACGCAAGCTGCTTTACTGAAAGCTTGTGCTGAAGCAGAAAAGCGCGGCACCAGAATATCTGAAGAGAAAACAAAGGGCTTTAATGAGACCTTGGCAAAGAATGGCATGATTGTTCAAAAGCCATCCCCACAGTTGAAGAATGATTTAGATAGGGTAGGCCGCATTATGGTTGCTGAGTGGATTCGTTCTGCAGGTGATGAGGGTCAAAAAATCATCGAAGAATTTAAGAAATAAAATTTATGAAAGCATCACGAAGTTTTTATGGCCGTCTTTTAGATGGTCTGATGCAAGGGGCCGCCGCATTGGCGGCCTTATGTATTCTTAGTATTTGTATTTTGATGGTATCGATGTCTTTATCGCGTGAATTCGGAATGAATTTACGGGGTGCTGATGATCTGATAGCTTGGCTATGCGCTGCGTCTGCGTTCTTGATTCTGGGTCAAACCTTTCAGCATGGCGGTATTGTGCGGGTCGAAATCTTTTTGGGAGCGCTAGGCCCTGAGTGGAGAAAGCGCCTAGAAGTCATTGGTTTGGTGGTGATGTCTGCCTTTTGTTTATTTGCGCTCGCTGCCTTCAGCTTATTTGTATATCAAAGCTGGGACTTCAATGATGTTTCGCAAGGGCAAATTATTGTGCCCTTGTGGATCCCACAAATTTTTACTGCAATCGGCTGCCTCATATTTTTCTTGGCTGTAGTCGATGAGCTGACTAGAGTGATAAAAGGCGGTAAACCTCGCTATCAGCAAATGGCTGAGGAGCGTTTATCAGCAGGTGACTTTGGAGAGACGTTATGAGCATCGTCTTTATCGCTCTCATTTTGATTCTGCTAATGTTCTTTTTGCTTTTAATTGGCATTTGGATTCCAGCTGGAGTGGCAATCACTGCTTGGTTTGGTCTCGTGTTTTTCTCTGATAAAGACACGATGATGAACTTGGCGAACG
>CANIMS010000084.1 GCA_947468785.1 Betaproteobacteria bacterium | reverse complement strand
TGCGCCTTTCATATGATGTTTATGCCATCAGTCAACTACTTGGCGAGTTTTTTTCCAAACATCTGATTGATCTGCCATTGCTGAGCAATCGATAAAAGATTGTTAACAACCCAGTACAACACCAACCCAGCAGGGAAAAAGAAGAACATAACCGAGAAAACGATCGGCATATACAACATCACCTTGGCCTGAATAGGATCTGGTGGTGTTGGGTTTAGTTTGGTTTGAACATACATCGAGACTGCCATTACGATCGGCAGAATTCCAACGGGGAAGAATTTTGTAAAACCCAATAAATCGCTAATGGAGGTATCCGGTATGGATAGGTCGTGTACCCACAAAATCCATGGCGCACCACGAAGCTCAACAGAGGACAAAAGCACCCAATACAAAGCAATAAAAACGGGGATCTGAATCACCACAGGCAAACAGCCGCCGAGTGGGTTGATCTTTTCTTTGCGATACATTTCCATCATCGCTTGATTCAGTTTTTGTGGCTCGCCTTTGTATTGCTCTCTCATTGCCATCAACCGAGGTTGAACCTCTTTCATGCGGGCCATGGACTTATAGCTTGCAGCAGAAAGTGGGAAGAAAACCAACTTAATCAATACCGTAAGGAGAATGATCGACCAGCCCCAGTTACCAACATATCCATGTATTTTTTCTAGCAACCAGAAAATTGGTTTGGCCAGAATGGTGAGGTAGCCATAATCTTTTAACAACTCAAAGCCTGGGGCGATTGTCTCTAAAACACTTTCTTCCTGTGGGCCAACAAATAAACGCGCCTTTTCTACAACTGTCGCTCCTGGGGCAATATCGCCAAGCGGTGTTTGCATTCCGATGCGATATAAGCCGTTATCAATTTTTCCTGCATAGATATCACGCGCAAACTTATCTCCCGGAATCCATGCGCTTGCGAAATAATGTTGGACCATTGCAATCCACGCAGGGTCGCCAGCAGGAATTTGTGTTGGTATGGTGATCTTATTTTTATCAATCGCCGTAAATTCCAGCTTGTTAAATTTTTCTTTATCGCTATAAACGGCTGGACCAGTAAAAGTGGTGGCAGAAAACGCGCCGTCAAATGGGCCGATTTTTTGTTCTTGACTACCATCGCGCACAATCTCTGTGTAAAGAACTAAAGGTGTTGCATTCGCAGTGGCTTGCGTAACACGATGTCCGACATCAACCACATAGCTGCCTGGGTTCAGTATGAAAGTTTTTTCGAGCTTAACGCCACCGCGCTCGCTGGCCATCGTAATGAAGGGCCTGCCCGATCCATCCTTGCCAGACTGAACTAATTTGAACGTGCTGGTGTGGTTTGGAAGGTCAGCATTACCCAGGGCGATTAAGCCTGAGCGAGCAAAATATTTATGAGTTGGTGTGTATTGAAAAAGTTCAACGGGCTTATTTTCAGCAGTTAAGGACTTTAATAATTTTGCATCGATAACATTGGCACCGCTTGCGCTGATTTCTAAAACCAAAACATCATTCTGAAGCACAAACTTTTCAGCGCTCTCAAGTGCGCCGCTATTGGCTGCCGGGGCCTGACTTGCTGCTGCCGGGGTCGCGCCAGAAACCTGCTTTGGAACGTCTGCTTTATTAACAGAAGCCGCCTTATCAACCGCAGCAGGACTGCTTACGGGTGTCCCGCCAAACATAGATGGCTTGCCTTCGTGAACCTGCCAGTTGTTGTAGAGCAAAAGGCCAGACATTGAAAAAACGGCCCAAAGAATTGTCTTTTTAAAATCCATTTGTGTTCACTTAAATTATTGAGATGTTTCTTTTACCGCGGGATCATAACCACCCTGTGACAGTGGGTTACAACGCAAAATTCGCCATGAGCTAAGACGTAAGCTCTTGATAAAACCATAGTGCTTAAAGCAGTCGCAGGCATACTGAGAACAGCTGGGCTCATATTTACAATTGGCCCCCAAGTATGGGCTCAGCATCATTTGATAAAGCTTGATCAAGCTCATTGCAGCATTATTTAAAACGCGCACCTTAAATCAATCCCATCATTTGTTGACGAAGCAGGTCTTTTTCTTTTTTTCTCAACCTGCCGCGTGTTTCCCGCCCAATTGGCTTGTTTAACTTAACCACTACATCGCTTTTTAGATTCGCACCTTGGTTCGCCAAAAACAATTCGCGAATCATTCGCTTGAGGCGATTACGATCAACAGCACGTTTAGCCAGCCGTTTTGCAACAGCGACCCCTAAGTCGGGCCCGGTATTACTTTCAGCCGCAGATAAATACACGCCCCAATACAAACTTGTCTTGGGGCGTGTTTTTAATAATTCAGAAATCCTGGCGCTGTTCAATGGTTAAATTAAACGGCCAAGCGTTTGCGGCCTTTTGCGCGGCGTGCATTTAAAACTGCGCGCCCGCTCTTCGTTTTCATACGGATACGAAAGCCGTGAGTGCGTTTACGACGTGTTACTGAGGGTTGGTAAGTTCTTTTCATGATAGATCCCGGGAAAACCAAGTATTTTCCTTGTTGCGAAGCAAAAGGTCAATCTATCCCGATGAATATGTAGGTGTTTTTCTCTATTTTTGTGAGTTTTTGCCTTAAACCCCTAATTTAAAAGATATTTTTGGCGTTATACACAAGTTATCCACAGCTTTTCCACGTTTTTCTAGCTTGTGGATAACTTTGTGGTCTGGCTACAATGGATCCTCCAAAAAATATGAGCAACCTACAAAATCCACCCTCCTTGAATTCAATTACCCCCCTGGGTTTTTGGGATAGCGCTATTGGCGCTCTATCTCGCGAGCTGTCGCCCCAACAATTTAAAACATGGATACAGCCCTTAGTATTCCTATCTTTTGACGATAGTGAGCGCATACTAACTGTGGGGGCTCCCAACAGATTTAAGCTAGATTGGATAAAAAAGACTTTTGCTGACCGCTTTCAAGAGCTTGCTTCAAAGTATTTTGATCAAGCAATTAATATCAATTTTGTACTGGCTGTGGAGGCGGCTGCCACCTCCAAACCACCGTCCCCTATAGCGCTCGCGCCATCAGAGCCGCTTCTTGATGATGAAATAGAGCCTGCGATTTTGGTAGAGGAGCAGTCCTTTGAAATTGAAGACCACTCCAAGCTAAATCCCAACCTAACTTTTGAGACCTTTGTAACCGGCAAGGCAAATCAGTTGGCTAGAGCGGCGTCTATTCAAGTTGCACACAACCCAGGAACCTCTTACAACCCAATGTTTTTATATGGCGGAGTAGGCCTGGGGAAAACGCATTTAATCCACGCAATTGGGAACCACCTTTTAAAGGAAAAGCCAAACGCCAGAATTCGCTATATACATGCGGAACAATATGTCTCTGATGTGGTTCGTGCCTACCAACAAAAGGCGTTTGATCGATTCAAGCGTTACTACCACTCACTTGATTTGTTATTGATTGACGATATTCAGTTTTTTAGCGGCAAGTCGAGAACTCAAGAAGAGTTTTTCTATGCTTTTGAGGCCCTCCTCAGCAACAAATCACAGGTCATTATTACGAGCGACACCTACCCGAAGGAGATGGCCGGTATTGATGACAGGCTTATTTCGCGCTTTGACTCTGGCCTTACGGTGGCTATTGAGCCCCCAGAGCTTGAGATGCGGGTTGCTATTTTGATGAAAAAGGCAATTAGTGAAGGCATTCCGATGAGTGAAGATGTGGCGTTTTTTGTTGCCAAGCATTTACGTTCAAACGTAAGAGAGCTGGAAGGCGCGCTCCGTAAGATCCTTGCCTTTGTTCGCTTTCATGGCCGCGAGGTTACGATTGAGGTCGCCAGAACAGCCCTCAAAGACCTGCTTTCAATACAAAACCGCCAAATCTCTGTTGAAAATATTCAAAAGGCAGTTGCTGATTTTTATAGCATTAAGGTCGCCGACATGTATTCCAAAAAGCGGCCCGCCAACATTGCTCGGCCCAGGCAAATTGCCATGTTTATGGCCAAAGAATTGACACAAAAAAGCCTTCCTGAGATTGGTGAGCTATTTGGTGGAAGAGACCACACCACCGTTTTGCACGCGGTTCGTAAGATTGGTGAAGAGCGCTCCCACGACAGCCACCTTAACCATGAAATACACGTTATTGAGCAAACACTAAAGGCCTAATTTTGGGGTTGTGGATAAGGCTGTGGATAGGTTAATGGATAAGTTTGGGGATTATGTGTGGATAAATTGTGGAAAGCTCGCGCTTCATGCAAAAATAGGGTGTTGAATAAAAGTTATCCCCGTTTTATTCAGCGCTTATACAGAAGTTTTCCACAGGTTTTTTTGTTTTTAAGGTGCTGTTTTATATAGGGTATTTGACTTATCCACTGAAATTAGAAGCCTTACTATTACTACTAATAAGATATATACAAGGATTTAAAAGCAATGCAACTCGTTAACACTTCTCGCGATAACTTACTAAAACCGCTTCAGGTTGTTAGTGGAATTGTTGAACGTCGACATACATTGCCTATTTTGGCCAATCTTTTGTTTAAAAAGACTGGTGAAAAAATTTCTTTTGTTTCAACCGATATTGAAATCCAAATAACAACCAATGCTAATTTCGGTGTTGGCTCTGAGGAGGCAACAACAACTGTTGCAGCTAGAAAGTTGTTGGATATTTTGCGCGCGTTGCCAGAGGGGCCGGTCTCTTTAAATCTCAAAGACAATCGCATGGTTGTGCAAAGTGGCAAAAGCCGCTTTTCTTTACAAACACTTTCTGCAACCGAGTTTCCTGTGATGCAAAGTGTTGGTGAAGTTACTGCTGCCTGGAAAATGTCACAAAAGAGTTTTCGTCAACTTATAAGCCAAGTTCATTTTTCAATGGCGCAGCAAGATATTCGTTATTACTTAAACGGTATGCTGTTAGTTGTTGAAGGTAAAGAGGTTGTGGCTGTTGCAACCGATGGCCATCGACTTGCTTACTCTCGTGTGGAGCTGGCAGAGGCACCATCCGGTTCGGGTCAAAGACAAGAAATTATCATTCCTCGCAAAACCATCTTAGAGTGTCAGCATTTACTAGAGGATTCTGACGAGCCACTAGAAATTAGCTTGACTGCTAATCAGGTGAAATTTGCATTTGGAGATATAGAGCTCATCTCAAAATTGGTTGAGGGCAAGTTTCCAGATTTCCAAAGAGTGATTCCAAAGGGGCAAAAAAATTCCTTAATGGTTGGACGTGATTCTTTGCAAGCAGCGCTTCAACGCGCGGCAATTCTAACGACTGATAAATTTAAAGGGGTTCGGTTCTCTTTGTCCCCAAATCGCATTACTGTTCAATCAACCAATGCTGAGCAGGAAGAAGCTCAAGAGGAGATTGAGGTTGAGTATGCTGGCGATGAAGTGGAAATTGGGTTTAATGTAAGTTATCTATTGGATGTTTTATCTAATCTAAAAAATGAAAAGATTCAAATCAGCTTAGGTGATGCAAACAGCAGCGCTGTAATTACTCTGCCTGGCTCAGAGAACTTTAAGTATGTTGTGATGCCAATGCGTATTTAATTTAGAAAAAAATGACTGAAGAAAAAAAAGTAGTAGAGCAGTACGGCGCTGCATCGATTCAAATACTAGAGGGTCTTGAAGCTGTTCGTAAACGTCCTGGTATGTACATTGGAGACACCTCTGATGGCACAGGCTTACACCATCTTGTATTTGAGGTCTTAGATAATTCTATTGATGAAGCCTTAGCGGGCTATTGTTCAGAAATCACGGTGGTGATTCAAACGGACAACTCTATATCGATTGTTGATAATGGTCGCGGCGTTCCAACCGGAATTAAATACGACGATAAACACGACCCCAAAAGAAGCGCCGCAGAAATTGTAATGACCGAACTACATGCTGGCGGTAAGTTTGATCAAAACAGCTATAAAGTTTCCGGCGGCTTGCATGGTGTTGGCGTTAGTTGCGTAAACGCTTTATCGAAATGGTTAAAGCTCACTATTCGTCGCGATGGCAAAACCCATTACATGGAGTTTGAGCGTGGGGTTATCAAGAACCGCAACATTCAAGAAGAAAATGGTGTTGCTGTTTCTCCAATTACCGTTACTGGCGATACCGAGCTTTCCGGAACAGAAGTTCACTTTCTTGCGGACGAAACTATTTTTGGAAATGTAGAGTTCCATTATGAAATTCTAGTAAAGCGCATTCGAGAGCTTTCATTCTTAAATAATGGTGTGCATATCAAGCTAATTGATCAGCGCACGGGCCAAGAAGAAGACTTCGCGTTTTCTGGCGGCGTAAAAGGCTTCGTTGAATACATTAACCAAACTAAAAACGTTTTACACCCAAATATTTTTTATGCGGAGGGCGTTCGTCCATCAGACTTGGGCGGCCAAATTACTGCTGAAGTTTCAATGCAGTGGAACGACAGCTTTAGTGAACAAGTGCTTTGCTTTACCAACAATATTCCTCAGCGCGACGGCGGCACACATTTAACCGGCCTTCGCGCAGCAATGACTCGCGTGATCAATAAATATATTGATGAGAATGAGGTTGCTAAAAAAGCGAAAGTTGAAATATCGGGCGACGACATGCGCGAAGGCCTCACATGTGTTTTATCAGTAAAGGTTCCTGAGCCGAAGTTCTCTAGCCAAACTAAGGATAAGCTTGTATCGAGCGAGGTCCGCGGCCCTATAGAAGAAATTGTTGCCGAAGCCTTGAGCGCTTACTTACAAGAGCGGCCAGCTGACGCCAAAATCCTTTGTGGAAAAATTGTTGATGCAGCGCGTGCTCGCGAAGCGGCTCGAAAGGCCCGCGACATGACAAGACGCAAGGGCGCATTAGACGGCCTTGGCTTGCCTGGAAAACTGGCCGATTGCCAAGAAAAAGACCCAGCAAAATCAGAGCTCTTTATTGTTGAGGGCGACTCTGCAGGCGGCTCGGCCAAGCAGGGA
>CANIMS010000083.1 GCA_947468785.1 Betaproteobacteria bacterium | reverse complement strand
CTCGTTACGACGACGAATAAAGCCAATTTGCTAAAAACTGTTTCTAATTACGCTGGACTAAGTTTTTTAAAGCTTTTGTCCTTACTGCCATACAAGGCAATAGTGGCGTTTGGTCATGGTATCGGGTATGTCGCTTCCTGCATTCCCGGAGAACGTCATCGAGTAGTCAAAACCAATCTTCGCCTCTGCTTTCCTGAATTTGATTCGGCCAAAATTGATCGCTTATCTAAACAACACTGGCGCCTACTCGGACGAAGCATTGCTGAAAAAAGCATTATTTGGCATGGCAGCGTCAAGCAACTGAGCAAGATGATTGAGGTTAAATCAGCGGTTGACTTATCTAGTAGAAAACCACGCATTCTAGTAAATATGCACTTCACTGGAATTGAAGGCAGCATCATTTTGAGCGCCCTCGCTAAAGAAAAGAATTGGCCGCGTACTTCAGGATTTTTTCAAAGAATGAAAAATCCCTTCTTTAATCAAAAAATTATTGATTGGCGCAATCGCTTTGGCGGTAATTCAATTGATCGTCAAGGTAACTCGATAGAAATTATTCGAGAAATACGCAAGGGTAGCCTCATCATTATTGCCCCTGATATTGATTTGGGGCTAAAGGATTCTGAGTTTGTTCCTTTTTTTGGAATTCAAACCAATACGATTACTGCGGTTTCCCGCTTAGCAAAAATCACGGGTGCTGAGGTTTGTTTGATGACTACTACTCTAAAAAAGGATGAATCAGGCTACCTTTGTGAGATTTCAGCGCCTATAGAGAATTTTCCAGGGTCAGATCCTAAGGCTGATACAGCTCGACTCAATCAATATTTTGAAAATGAAATTCGCTTGCGTCCTGCTGAATATTATTGGGTCCACAAGCGATTTAAAAATCGCCCTCACGGTGAAGCGAACCCCTACCAATCTCTTTAGAGCTGAATTCTTTACATCATTAATCAGGGAAGCGAGGGAGTCGCTCGCCACCACCTGGAACTGGATGACGCGCCATATTCATTTCCATCGCCAGGAAAGTGTAGTAACCAGCAATACCGGCCAAATCTACTGCGCCTTTCTTACCAAAACGTTTTTCTGTTTTAGCAAAAGTGGTGTCAGAGACCCGCTTATGTCTTTGTAATTCCATCGTAAAGTCATACACGATTGATTCATCATCATTCATTCCTTCGGGCCTTCTTCCTTCCCTAATGGCCTTAGCTATTTCAGGATTCAAGCCTGCTTTAATTGCGATAGGGTAATGAATGTGCCACTCATAGTCTTGATGCCATTCGCGTGCAGTAATCAAAATAGCAAACTCACTAAGATGAGTATCAAATGCAGATTTATAGCGCAGATAGTCGCCCATTGAGCGCGCGTTATTCATGAGTTGTGGGCTATACATCAACATTGCAAATGGCCCCCATGGCGCTCTTTTACGAGCCGCCTCAAACTCTTGAGCAGCTGCTTTTTGTTCAGCAGTGTACTGATCTAAGGGGATATCAGGCAAACGCGTTTGAGCAAATAGCGAACCGCTTGTCATTAACACTGAGATTGAAAAAATATATGCATAGATTGACTTCATAAGACCCTCGCCTAAGAAAAAATGAGCACCAAAAATCTCTACAAAACAGCCACAAGTGATTGAATACAATGAATATTATGGGATTTATTGCCAGTCGGTTGAGTAATCACGATTAGCTCTACCCCCTATATCTTCATAAGCTCTCACGGCTTTATTGAACTACATATTACCTTGGCCCTTAAGAAATGCATTGATGTCGGATAATGCAGTCATGGAAGAAAAAGTTCGCGTCTCCAAACTCTTATCTGAATTAGGGCTTTGCTCGCGTCGTGAGGCTGACTCTTATATTGAGCAGGGCCTAGTAACGGTTGATGGCGAAGTTGTTAACGAACTAGGGGTCCGCGCATTTAGACATCAAAAGATTGAACTGCAATCGGTAGCGAAGGCTCAGCAAGCTTCACGTATTACGGTCATTCTGAACAAACCAGTAGGTTTTATCTCTCATTACGATGATGAGCAAGAGTATCAACCAGCTGCCTCCTTAATTACCCCAGATAATTACTTTGCTAGTCCTTTAGATAAAGGCAAGAACCCGCGCTTCAATACAAAGGGCCTTGCTCCAGCAGGTCGCCTAGATATTGATTCAACTGGGATGCTGGTCTTAACTCAAGATGGTCGGGTGGCGAAATTACTCATCGGCGAAAACAGTCCGATTGAAAAAGAATATTTAGTGCGAGTAGAGGGCAAGCTTTCATTTGAAGATTTAGATCGCCTTAAGCATGGACTTTCATTGGATGGTGTAGCGCTTAAGCCTGCTCAAGTAAGTTGGCAAAACGAAGATCAACTTCGCTTTGTATTGCGCGAAGGTCGCAAACGTCAAATTAGGCGGATGTGTGAAATGGTTGGATTAAAAGTCATTGGGCTAAAGCGCGTCAGAATGGGCCGCATCTCTTTAGGGCCGCTCCCGCCTGGACAGTGGCGATTCTTAAAGCCTGGCGAACAGTTTTAAGCAAGGCCACACGCTTATAATCCTGTCCAAACCTAGATTAATAAGCGCAGAAATATCATCGACACCAACACCCCTAGCACACCCGGAGCAGAAGTCTTACGACGTCGAAGCTTTGCCATCATCTCTCACCCGGATGCAGGCAAGACAACACTCACTGAAAAATTACTGCTATATGCAGGAGCTATTCAAATTGCTGGTAGCGTCAAGGCCCGTAAAGCAAGTCGACATGCTACATCTGACTGGATGGAGATAGAAAAACAACGTGGTATTTCAGTAGCCAGCTCGGTAATGCAAATGGAATATCGCGATTGCATTATTAATCTTCTGGATACCCCTGGTCACCAAGATTTTTCTGAAGATACTTATCGCGTGCTAACGGCTGTTGATTCAGCGCTTATGGTGATAGATGCGGCAAATGGTGTTGAATCACAAACACTACGTTTGCTTGAAGTCTGTAGGGCTCGCAACACACCTATTGTTACCTTCATCAACAAGATGGATCGTGAAGTAAAGCCGCCGATGGAATTGATGGATGAAATTGAATCCGCCCTTGGTATTGAAGTAGTGCCATTTACCTGGCCTGTGGGGATGGGCAAATCTTTCGCGGGCGTGATTGATATTGCTAACTTACAAATGCGCATGTTTAAAGCCGGTGAAGATCGGGTGACCGAAGATTCACATGCGATTGTTGATGTGAATGACCCAGCCCTAAAAGAACGCCTGGGTAGCGATCTTGAAAATGCATTAACTGAAGTCGACTTAATTAAAAGCGCAATGCCTGCATTCGATCAAGAGGCTTTTTTAGCAGGGCGCCAATCGCCCGTATTTTTTGGTTCTGCGATCAACAACTTCGGTGTACGTGAAATTCTCAATACCTTAGTTGAACTAGCGCCATCTCCAGGGTCTCGAAAAGCCTTACAACGCGAAGTAAGCCCTTCTGAGAATAAATTTTCTGCGGTAGTTTTTAAGATTCAGGCCAATATGGATCCTGCGCACCGCGACCGAGTTGCCTTCTTGCGAATTTGCTCAGGCCACTTTCAACGAGGCATGAAATTAAAAATTTGCCGCAATAATAAAGAAGTGCGAACAAACAATGCTTTATCGTTCTTGTCGCAGAGACGTGATATTTTGGATGAAGCCTTTCCTGGTGACATTATTGGTCTACCGAATCATGGACTATTACGACTGGGCGATACGCTAACGGAAGGCGAGCAACTGCAATTTACGGGTTTACCTTTTTTTGCTCCAGAAATTTTCCGCATGGTTGAGTCTGCAGATCCACTGCGCTCCAAACAATTACGCACTGGCTTAATGCAATTAGGTGAAGAAGGTGCTATTCAAGTATTTCGCCCCATGGCTGGAGGCACTATGCTGCTTGGCGCATTTGGCCAATTACAGTTTGAAGTAGTAAGTCATCGCCTGCAAACAGAATATGGGGCTGAAGTACGCCTATTGCCATCCCGATATAGTCTGGCTCGCTGGGTAAGCTCAGATGATCCTGTGGCATTGAAAAAATTTACTCAAGAAAATATACACCGCATGGCCGAAGATGTCGTCGGTGCCGCTGTTTTCTTAGCAACTCATAAATCTGAGCTAGATGTTGCACAACAACGCTGGGAATCGATTCAATTTCATGCTCTAAGAGAGCATGCCGGCTTAATCTATCAATCTGAATTAGCTGGTTAACGCTGCACCTTGCAGTCGAAGACCGCCACGAATTGAGTATCGCTACTTCTATATACGGCCGTCTTGCCAAACTGTTCGCAATAAGCCTTGGCATTGACCGTTAACTGCTCAATGGATTCACCGCTGCTATTCAAATAGGTAACTTGATTCGCGTCTGATGCATCAGTAAATACGGCAGCGCATGAGGCTAAACAGATTACAGCTAGCGATGCGAATAAGTAGACCTTCATTTGAACCTATCAACAAGAACGTTAGTAATCTTGCTAGCAATCGGTTTGTGGACCACTATGCAAACTATCGCCACTGGATAAACCAGCAGCCAAACTTCAAGCCACTCCCAAAAGAAACGGTTATCAAAACCAATATGAACCATAGTCGTGACTAGCGTAATGCTGACCGACATTAAGAAGCCCATCACAATAGAAAAAATAAGGTCTGCTAGAGTAATCATGCCCTAATCATAGCAACTATCTATTTAGCTGTTATCCTGAATGGTGATCACTATTCTGCGCCCTAGACAGGGGAATCATGTGAAGTACGCTCACTGATTCATCATTCCATAACTCTAGGAAATTCAATGGCTGTAAACCAAAACCAAAAGAATCGAAAAAGCAATTCTATGCTCACTAAAACTGGGAAGGCACGCTTAGGCCCCTTAAACATTGCCCAACTGACCAAGTTATTAGAGTCCAGCACCAAGCCCAAAGAAAAGGATAAGATTCAGCGGGCACTCAATAGACTGAGTGTCACTCCTGCATAAATACCAAGCCCCGCACTTTCGGGGCTTTTTTATATCTATGCTCTCTTAATCAACATTCTTTTGCCTAGTATTACGGTAGAAACGACCAAAACTGCAAAGACTAAATTCATTAATGTTAGCGGGTCGCCCAACAAAACACTCGCAGCGATCAAGGTACAAAATGGCTGCACTAATTGCACCTGACTTACCCTCGCAATTCCGCCGATCGCAAGACCCTCATACCAAAAGAAAAATCCAAAAAACATTGGGAAGAGACTTAAATAAACAAAGGTAGACCAAGCAAAGGCGCCAGCCTCTAAATAGCCAGAATTAAAAGTCAAATAACTAAAAACAATATTTGCCGGCAAAGAAATCACTAGAGCCCAAGATATAACAGCGCGAGGATTCATTTTTCTTGAAAGTTCGCCACCCTCAACATAGCCTATACAAGCACAAATACCCCCAAGCACTAACAGTCCATCCACCAGAGTAAAGCTGCCAGAACTTTTTAAGAGTGCGTAGGTAACTACAAGTGCTGCGCCTAATAAAGATATGATCCAAAACCCAATTGATGGCCGCTCCCCAAAACGGACGACCCCTATCACGGTGGTTGCTAAAGGCATCATGCCAAGAATGACTGCGCCATGAGAAGAAGAGCCATAGGCCATAGCGACTGTTGTGAAAATGGGAAAGCCAAAAACGACTCCTAAGGCAATCACAATAAACTTGCCTAGATCGCCCTTTGCAAACAAAGGCTCTCGCCAAATGACAAGGTATGCTAAAGCAACCATCCCCGCGAGAGTGGCCCTACCAAATGCAATAAAGTAGGGATCAAAACTTAGTATCGCAATCTTACTTACTGGCAAGGTCAGACTAAAAATAAGAATGCCGATAAATCCAATCAGCATTCCTTTAGTTTCTCTATTCACTATTACCCTTTTATTCTTATTAAGTGAATTGTATTAACAAACCTCGCGAGTGGGGCTGTAATATGTTCTTGACCATACAAGAAAGTGTGCGGATTGATGCTATCTCTATTGCCCCCAAGGCAAACATACCTAAGGAATCAATATGATTGTTTATCGTGATGATGCCCAGATTACGGCGGCGCAGGCCATCGATCTCTATATTCGCTCAAGCTTAGGCGAACGCAGGCCCGTGGATAATCTAAAAACCTTTGAATCAATGCTCAAAAACGCTAATTTGACCATTACCGCCTGGGATGGCGACCAACTCATTGGTATATCTCGCTCCTTGACTGATTTCGAATACGTCGCCTATCTAGCTGACTTAGCGGTTGATCAAAAATACCAAAGGCAAGGAATTGGGAAACGTCTTATCGAAGAAACCAAAACAAGGCTTGGGCTGAATTGCATGATTGTCTTATTGGCAGCACCTAAAGCCAACGACTACTATCAGCACATTGGCTTTGAGCACAACCCACGAGCATGGACTCTAAAGAAATAAATTAGCCTTTATGATGACGTCATGAAAACAACTCGCTTTTGCTTAGTACGTCACGGTGAAACCAATTGGAATGCTGAACGTCGCTTCCAAGGTCATACGGATGTCGATCTAAACCAACGCGGTATTGCGCAAGCTGCTCAAATGGCAAAGGCCATCAAAGCCATTGATCTTCAGTTTGATGTCCTCTATACCAGTGATTTGCAGCGTGCTGCAAAGACAGCAAATGCGATTGAAAAATTGTTTAATACCAAGGCTATTGTCGATAGCTCTTTAAGAGAGCGTCACCTAGGAGTATTTCAAGGGGTCACTACTGAGGAAGCTCCCGGCTTTGATCCTGAGCTTTGGAAAAGTCATATCAGCAGGGATGTTCATCAAGAATTACGTGGTGGCGAGAGTATTGCTCAGCTTGCAGAGCGTGTTCAAAAGGCGCTTGAAAAAATTCGTCAACAACATATTGGTAAAACTATTCTGTTGGTAAGTCATGGT
>CANIMS010000082.1 GCA_947468785.1 Betaproteobacteria bacterium | reverse complement strand
CTCTGGGTGCACGCGGCATGATCCAGTTGGCAGCAAAACATACTGTTGCGCGGATGTTAGAGCGTGATGATTTTACAAAGCGTTACCGTAGTGGCGTTCCGATCTCGATCCATGAATTTCTATATCCACTAATGCAAGGCTATGACTCAGTAGCTCTTAAGAGTGATCTAGAACTTGGCGGAACAGATCAAAAATTCAATTTACTAGTTGGGCGCGAGCTCCAGCGGGAATATGGCCAAGAGCCTCAATGTATTTTGACTATGCCTTTATTGGTTGGTTTAGATGGCGTTGAGAAAATGAGTAAATCCAAAGGTAATTACATTGGTATTAGTGAACCTGCTGGCGACATGTTTGGCAAACTCATGAGTATCTCTGATGATTTGATGTGGGATTATTTCACCCTACTCTCGTTCCGCCCAATGTCAGAAATTGATTTGATGAAGCAAGAAGTTGCGGCTGGCAGAAATCCACGCGATTGCAAAGTGTTACTTGCACAAGAAATCGTCGCACGTTTTCATTCACAAGCTGCTGCTGAAAAAGCCTTAGAAGACTTTAATCATCGCGCAAAGGGCGGCGTTCCAGATGATGTTCCAGAAGTGAGTTTGACTGGAGCACCCATGGGAGTTGCTAATTTCCTCAAGGCTGCAGGCCTTACACCATCTACCTCAGAGGCTAATCGCAATATCGAACAAAACGGCGTAAAAATTGATGGTGCAACAATTAGCGATAAGCAGCTCAAGATTGAGGCGGGAGTTTACTTAGTACAAGTAGGTAAGCGTCGCTTTGCTAAAGTAACTCTCAGCTAAGAGTTGTTATAGATCGAGGCTGCTGTTATTGCTAGGTGGCGTTAAGCCAAAGTGTTCATAAGCTTGACGTGTAGCCACTCTTCCGCGGGAGGTTCTCTGTAGATAGCCTTGTTGAATCAGATAAGGCTCTAAGACATCTTCAATCGTATCGCGCTCTTCGCCAATGGCGGCAGCTAAATTATCAATACCTACAGGGCCGCCATCAAACTTGTGCAAGATTGCTTCCAAGAGCTTTCGATCCATGACATCAAAGCCGCTTGGATCAACATCTAGCATTTTCAAAGCTGCATCAGCCATTGCTTTAGTAATGGTGCCTGTTCCTTTTACTTCTGCATAGTCACGAACTCGGCGAAGAAGGCGATTGGCAATCCGTGGGGTACCGCGAGCACGCTTGGCGATTTCTACGGAACCTTCCGGATCAATATTTGCTTTAAGAAGATTGGCTGAGCGCTCAATAATTTTAGTAAGTTCTTCAGTCGTATAAAACTCAAGTCTGGCAACGATACCAAAGCGATCGCGCAAAGGATTAGTCAGCATGCCAGCGCGTGTAGTCGCGCCAATGAGTGTGAAAGGCTTGAGGTCAATTTTGACACTGCGAGCTGCTGGACCTTCACCGATCATGATGTCTAGACTGTAATCCTCAAGTGCTGGATACAGAATTTCTTCTACAACAGGAGAAAGACGATGAATCTCATCAATGAAAAGCACATCATTGGTTTCAAGATTAGTTAATAAGGCTGCCAGATCTCCAGGTCTATCTAAGACGGGGCCGCTAGTCTGGCGTAAATTGACTCCCAGTTCACGGGCGATGATATGGGCGAGGGTAGTTTTACCGAGGCCTGGAGGGCCGAAGAGTAGAACATGATCTAAGGCTTCTTGCCGTCCTCTGGTAGCCGTAATAAAAATTTCTAATTGGGCACGTGCTTTTGTTTGACCAACATATTCATCAAGTTGCTTTGGTCTTAATGCTCTTTCAAATACAGCCTCGGCATTGCCGACTGCACCGCTAACAATGCGATCATTTTCCTGAGGTAAATCTTCAGGAATAGCGCTAAGGTCGTCTGTGTGAATTGCCATGCTGCCAGTTTAGTGCCGTTTGCTTATTTAGGCCTTAGATAGATACTTTAGGCCCATCCGAATACCATCGGATACAGTAGTGTCGGCTGGGATTTGTTTGAGGGCCAATAACGCTTCTTTTTCGGAATAGCCCAAAGCCAATAGCGCTTGTAGAACTTCGCTACTCGCTTCGATGACTTGAGGTTTCCCATTACTAATGCCCAGGTCTGGAGCCAGCTTGCCCTTGAGTTCTAGGCAAAGACGTTCAGCAGTCTTCTTGCCAATTCCGGGAACCTGAGTCAAGCGTCCGGCCTCCTGTAGGGCAATGGCTTGTGCTAACTCATTCACGCTCATCCCAGAAAGCACTGCTAAGGCAGTGCGCGATCCTACCCCACTAATTTTGATTAATGCTCTAAAGGCTTCGCGCTCTGTCTCTGTAGCAAAGCCAAAGAGCTGCTGCGCATCTTCTCTCACCTGAAAGTGGGTTAATAAAGTAATTTTTTGATTCACTTCTGGTAATTGATATAAGGTGCTCATGGGCACATCGATTTCATAACCAACACCTTGGCAGTCAACCAAGAGTCTAGGGGGATGTACTGAAACGAGAGTACCTTGTATGCGACCGATCATAGGAAGATCTTAACCTGTTTAGTCAATTTACTTGGAGCGCTTCTTAGGGGCGATTGCGGCAGTAATGGCTTTTGGCAATTGCGCATGATGTGCGGCACAGATAGCAACACCCAAGGCATCAGAGGCATCCGTTCCAGGTGCACGATTAAGTCTCAGTAGACGTTTCACCATTTCTTGAACTTGGGGCTTCGCAGCGCGTCCAGTTCCCACAATTGCTTGCTTTACCCGGAGAGCGCTGTATTCAGCTACGGGAAGTTTTTCTGCAACCAATGCCGCAATTACTGCACCTCTAGCTTGCCCTAACATGAGGGTTGAGCGAGGATTGACATTTAAAAATACTTCTTCAATGGCAGCTGCTTCAGGACGATAGGTTTCTAGCACTTCCTTCACGCCAGAGTAAAGAGCGCCTAAGCGCTCAGGCAAGCCCTTGGCTGGATCACCACTTTCAATTGTTCCTGAGGCAACATAAGTCAGCTTTTGACCATCCACATCTATTACACCAAAACCAGTGGTGCGTAATCCAGGGTCAATTCCTATCCAGCGCATGAAGGCTTTATTTCTTCTGACTGACTTAGTGACGGAAATGACGTGTACCAGTGAAGATCATGGCAATACCATGTTCATTCGCTGCCGCAATGATCTCATCGTCACGCATACTGCCACCAGGTTGAATAGCGCAGCTTGCACCGCCATTGACAACCACATCTAAGCCATCACGGAAAGGGAAAAAGGCATCGCTGGCGACAGCAGAACCTTTCAGGCTTAAGCCGGCGTTCTCAGCCTTAATGCTGGCCATTCTGGCGGAGTCGACACGACTCATTTGACCAGCTCCAATACCCAGCGTCATGCCATTGGCACAATAAACAATCGCATTCGATTTGACAAACTTAGCTACGCGCCAAGCAAACATCATGTCATTCATCTCACTAGGAGTGGGCAATCGTTGACTCACCACGCGCATTTCATTTTCTAAGACATTTTTGGCATCTGGAGATTGAACTAATAAACCACCACCCACGCGTTTAAAGTCAAAAGTATTAAATGCAGAACCTAGTGGTATTTCAAGTAAACGGACATTTTGTTTTGCAGCAAAGATTGTTTTTGCTTCAGCACTAAAGCTAGGTGCAATGAGTACTTCAACAAATTGTTTAGAAATCGCTTCAGCCGCCATACCATCACAGGGAACGTTGAAGGCAATAATGCCGCCAAAGGCTGAGCTTGGATCAGTTTTAAAGGCTTTTTGATAAGCCTCAAGTGCATTAGCACCAACTGCTACACCGCAAGGATTGGCATGCTTAATGATGACGCAAGCTGCAGCTCCGCCTGAATGATTCGAAAAACTCTTAACGCATTCCCAGGCAGAATCGGCATCAGCAATATTGTTATAAGACAGTTCTTTACCTTGGAGTTGCTGGTAGTTTGCAAGGGCACCATCAACAGAATCAATATCTTTATAAAAAGCAGCAGATTGATGTGGGTTCTCGCCGTAACGCATTTCTTGTACTTTTTCAAAGGCAAGATGGAGTGTTTCTGGATAAGCTGAACGTGCTTTGTGATCTAGGTCATCTCCAAGTGATGAGAGGTAGTTTGCAATAGCTCCATCGTATTGGGCTGTATGTGCAAAGACTTTTTTAGCTAAGCCCAAATTGGTTTTATAGCTGACAGTATTGTTATTAGCTTTCATTTCGGCCAATACTGGTGCGTAGTCATCAGGAGAAATTAATACAGTCACATCTTGATGGTTCTTCGCAGCCGCACGCAGCATCGCTGGTCCACCAATATCAATATTTTCAACAGCATCTTCAAATGAGCACTGATCTCGGGCAACCGTCTCATTGAATGGGTAGAGATTAATCACGAGCATATCGATGGTATCGATACCATGCTTCTTAAGAGCCGCCATATGCTCAGGAAAATCTCTACGCGCTAATAAACCGCCATGCACCATCGGATGCAAAGTTTTGACACGGCCATCTAACATCTCTGGAAACTGAGTTAATGAAGATACTTCGACTACTGGTAAATGATTTTCAGCTAAGAGTTTTGCGGTCCCACCGGTCGAGATTAGCCTAATGCCTTGCTCATGAAGTGCTTTTGCAAAAGGCACAATGCCATTTTTGTCGGAAACGGAGAGAAGGGCTGTACGGATCATTGAGAAATTGAATTAGGAAAAAGATTAAATAAAAGAATAATTGTGATTACTTGAGAAGTTGATGTTCAACTAATTTCTTATGCAGGGTATTGCGGTTAATCCCAAGGTATTGGGCGGCCAAAGATTGATTCTGTTTAGCATGCTGCATGACTAGCTCCAACATTGGCTTTTCTACTACTGCCAAAACCATTTGATAAATATCGTTAGGCGGCGTGCCTTTGAGATCGTTGAGATAACCTTGTAGCTGAGTCTCAATACATTCGGTAATCGGGTGTTTATTGTTCATAAAGTCTATCAATGCAAAAAATAATTAGGCTGCTTCTAAAAAGAGTAAACGATCAGAATGGGATTTCATTTCATCAAAATAATCATTGACCATCTGTAATTGAGTCTTGCAATCATCAGCTGTATTCATGCGCTGACGAAATGCATGTGAGTCTCGTAAACCTTTGCAGTACCAGCCAATATGCTTACGGGCAGTACGTAGACCAATATGCTCTCCATAGAACTCATAATGATCTAGTAGGTGTGCATTCATGATCCCCTGAATCTCATTGATTTCAGGATTAGGCAGTTTTTTACCAGTTTCGAGATAGTGATGGATCTCACGGAAGATCCAGGGTCGACCCTGGGCTGCACGACCAACCATGATGGCATCAGCACCAGTAGTTTGAAGCACGAACTCTGCCTTTTCTGGGCTTGTAATGTCGCCGTTAGCAACCACTGGTATTGCTACGGTATTTTTCACGGCAGTAATCGTTTCGTATTCGGCTTCACCGAGATAGAGATCAGCCTTAGTGCGGCCATGAACCGTCAACATAGAGATGCCTGATTTTTCTGCGAGCTTAGCAATGTCAATCGCATTTTTATGTTCACGATCCCAGCCAGTACGAATCTTTAAAGTTACTGGAATAGCATCAGGACCAATACCAACCGCCTTTACAACTGCTTCCAATATTTTTTGTACGAGCGGCTCATCACGCATCAGCGCTGATCCTGCAGCAACATTACAAACCTTCTTTGCTGGGCAACCCATGTTGATGTCGATAATTTGCGCGCCATGATCTCGGTTGATTTTGGCCGCAGCTGCCATCATTGCAGGATCTGCACCTGCGATTTGAACAGCAATCGGTTTAAATTCACCTTCATGATTTGCGCGCCGTTGAGTTTTCACGCTATTCCACAGCAAAGCATTAGAGGCAACCATTTCTGACACCGCATATCCAGCGCCTAACTGCTTACAGAGTTGCCTAAAAGGACGATCCGTTACACCAGCCATAGGGGCTACAAAGAGTCGATTTGCTAGGAGGTGTGGGCCAATCTGCATTTTGAGGAGTGTTGGGCTTGGAACGATTGTGTTGAGCGTGAGGAGCCTGACACTTTAGCACAGTTGGGACTAAATCTGCCTAAAAAATAGGCAGATTACAGAGCGCCGTTCAAATTGACTGCAAGCTTCTTTTGGAGCGGATTTAAGCGCCTTAGCGCCTACCAAACATCATCTGGCGAGCTAAGGCTGTCTTCACTGGGGGAAGCCACTGAAGAGCCGATAAAGCGAGTCCTCGGGCTAGAACGACGGGCGCTAAATTAGAAGTAAAGACCCTAGCCATAAAGTCCGTTAAGCCAATGGTGGTGGTGCGATCGACTTTTCTGCTTTGGGCGTAATCTTCCAATGCATTTTGGATTTCTATTGCGCTGGGGCCTTCTGGAGTATTTGCAAATACACCAGCTAATTTTTCGGCCAAGAGAAATGCATCTCTTAAGCCTAAATTGAGGCCTTGTCCTGCCACTGGATGCAAGGTCTGTGCAGCATTACCAATCCACACTTCATTATCTTTGGTAATTTGCTTGCGGTAGTTCAAACCCAGTTCATAAAGGCGTCGATCCTGAATTTTTAAAAAGCGCCCAACTCTCGAACCAAATTCATTTTGTAAGCTGGATAAAAATTCACTATCACTTAATTGCAAGCGATCTTGTGAAGATGTTGGTGAGCCACACCATACGAGATTTAAAATATGATGACCATAATGGCTTGGCAATACCGCTAGGGGGCCCTCTGCAGTAAAGCGTTCCCAGGCTTGATGGGGTACTGCGTTTTCGACTTCGACCAATCCCACTAATGCAGATTGTTCATAATCGCGACCTGACTCCACCCACTCTTGTGTTTTAAATAGGCCACCCTCAGCATGTACGATGCATTTGGCAGTGAGATTGGTTTCCGAGTCATCACGATGTATGTGTTGCCAAATAAAATTAGGGCTCTTAAATTGTATTGCTCTAAGTGCATTTCTAAGTG
>CANIMS010000081.1 GCA_947468785.1 Betaproteobacteria bacterium | reverse complement strand
CTAATCGTTTCAGCTACGTTTTTCCCCCTTGGCACACTAGCGCCTAATAAGGTTCCTAGCTGACTGTTGATAATCAGAATTGCAGCGCCAGTGGTAAACCCAATGATGACCGAATGCGGTACTTTTTCAACCCATTTACCCGCCTTACTGATCCCCAATAGCAGTTGCAGCACCCCAACTAAAAAACTCAGAGTGAGCACATAAGCAACATAAGTAGTGGACTCAGGCATTGCCATTGGCGCAATCAGCGCCATAGTGGTTAATGAAATAGCATTGGCAGGTCCCGTTACCATCAGCCGACTAGAGCCAAACAATGCAGCAATGAGGCAAGGGATCATCGCCGCATAAAGACCATACTGTGGAGGCATTCCTGCCAACAGCGCAAAGGCGATGCCTTGAGGCATCACTACTATTGCCCCGGTAAGTCCGGCTAATACATCTGCACGAATAACTCCTGGAGTTTTATATTCTGGAAGCCATCTACTGAAGGGAAGTTGCCTACTCATCAGGCTTTAATTCTTCCCAGAATCAAATCAGCAGCACGTTCGCCAAGCATGACAGCAGGCCAGTTTGTGTTGCCAGATGGCAGGGTAGGCATTGCAGAGCAATCGACTACTCTTAATCCTTCAACGCCACGCACTTTGAGGGATGAATCTAGAACAGCCATGGGATTGCTATCGGGCCCCATTTGGCATGTGCCGGTTGGATGAAAAATGGTTGCTCCAGTATTTCGGCAGAATTCCAAAATCTCTTCATCGGATTTGGGGTTATTGGGCTTTACTTCGCGAGTCACTAGAGATCGCAATGGTTCAGTCTGAGCAATTTTTCTAGCGAAATTCACTGCGGCCACACTGGTATCGCGGTCATGCTGGGTAGCCAAATAATTAGCAAACATTTTCGGAGGGCTTAATGGATCTGCTGACTGAATGCGAACATGCCCGCGAGATTCTGGTCGAAGCTGACAGACCGACATCGTGAATCCTGAAAAGGAATGCACTTTGCCGCCAGCCATTTCTGCAGACAGTGTGGCCATATGAAATTGAATGTCGGGAGTTTTGGAATCTTTCATCACGCGGGTAAAGAGTCCACCTTGATTAATACCAATAGAGAGAGGCCCGCCTCTAAATAGCAGCCAATCTAAACCCATCTTTAATTTTCCGAACCAAGACGATAGCTGATCATTAGTAGAAATCGGTTGATTTAACTCATATATCAAACGAAATTGTAGGTGGTCTTGTAAGTTTTCACCAACACCTGGTAGGTCATGCACGACAGGAATATTAAATTCCTGTAATAGTTTTGCTGGACCCACTCCCGATAGCTGAAGAATTTGTGGGCTCTGAATAGCTCCCGCGCTCAAAATGACTTCTTTATTTGACCGAATCGTTTTTTTAATACCCTGTTGAATAAATTCAATCCCAACCGCTTTTTTATTTTCGAAAATGACTTTACTGACATGGCTATCAGTTAGGATGGTTAGGTTAGAGCGATGCTTTGCTGGTTTTAAGTAGGCGACTGCTGTACTGCAGCGAAAGCCCTTATGGGTTGTGAGTTGGTAGTAACCCACCCCTTCTTGTGTGAGGTTATTAAAATCATCCGTAGTCGGAACGCCAAGCGCATTAGCTGCTTTTGTAAATGCTTCAACCAGTGGATGTTTTTTGGGAATGGAGGAGGCTTTGAGGGGGCCAGACTGAGAGTGAAGTGGCTCCCCTAATCGATCATTGCCCTCTGCTTTTTTAAAGTAAGGAAGGACATCATCCCAGCCCCAACCTGGGTTACCAAGATCGCGCCAAAGATCGTAATCTTCTTTCTGGCCTCGAATGAAGATCAGGCCATTAATCGAACTAGACCCTCCTAAGGTTTTGCCACGAGGCCAATAGACTTGGCGATTATTCATACCTGGATCAGGTTCTGTTTGGAACTTCCAATTTACTTTTGGATCCCACATGGTTTTGGCATAGCCAATTGGCAGATGAATCCATGGTGACCAATCACGTGGTCCCGCTTCAAGCAGGCAAACAGAGTTTTGAGAATTTTCAGATAAGCGATTTGCTAGCACTGAGCCAGAAGATCCTCCACCAACAATGATGTAGTCAAATGATTGATGTTCCATCTTGTCTTAAGACTTTCGTAATCCCAGCATTTCTCTGGCTTGGGCTGGAGTGGCAACAGTACGGTTATATTTTGGCGCTAGTTCAGCTACGCGTGCTACAAGTTCAGCATTGTCTTTTGCCAGCCTTGTCTTATCAAAGCGGGTGTTATCTTCAAGCCCAGTTCTGACATGACCTCCTAATTCAAGCGTCCATTCATTTACCGGCAGCTGGAATCGAGCAACTCCAGCTGCACACCAAGTAGCATCTGGCATAACAGCTTTCAATTCCGAAATGAGGAATTCTAGAATAGAGCGCCTAGCAGGCATTGCATTGGGAATACCCATCACAAATTGCACATGGGCCGGCGCTTTCAAGAGACCTCGCTCGATTAGGTTGGCGGCGTTATAAAGCATGGCCAAATCAAAAATTTCTATTTCAGGTTTGATCTCATACTTGAGCATTTCACTAGCAAGACCATCGACAAATTCTGGTGGATTCTCATAAATCCCATTGGGAAAGTTAACTGAACCGGTTGCCAGTGAAGCCATATCTGGGCGATGAAAGAGCATGCCTCCACGAGCGGCTTGATCTCGTCCGCGACCACCGGTTGAGAATTGAACAATCATGCCTGGGCAATGTTTCTGAATACCCTCTTGTACGGCAGCGTATAAGTCTGGATCTGAGCTAGGGCTCTCATCTGGATTGCGGACATGAATATGAGCGAGTGTTGCACCTGCTTCATAAGCCTTATGGGTTTCTTCTATCTGTTCGGATGTCGTAACAGGGACTCCCGGACAGTCTTTTTTTCGGGGGATAGCACCCGTCATTGCTACGGTAATAATTACTGGGGTAGACATATTCACTCCGTTAAGTTTAGGTACTAGTTTCTGATAGGCTATCTTGAATATCCCTTGCAGCCTGTTGCAAAGGCACTATATAGAATTCAATCGATTTTTCTTGCATGCGTGAAGAAGGTCCATGCGCAGTGATGGTGGCAAAAGTTTTATTTTTTGAGTTAATCACTGGGACGGCAATTCCAATAAAACCCTCTAGGAAGGCTGATTCATCAAGGGCATAGCCGTCTTCACGAATTTTTTCAAGTTCTGCAAATAGTTTTTGATAGTTTGTAACCGTTTTATCGGTATATTTTTCAAACGGCTCATTTCCCAAAGATCTTCTGACTTGCAACTCTGTCATCCCAGATAAAAATAATTTGCCGCTAGCGGTGCAATGCAGTGGCACTCTCATGCCGACATCTACGTGCAAGCGAATTGGTGCGCTCGTTTCAACACGATCTAAGTACATTACTTTATTGCCGTCCAAGATATTGAAATTGCACGTTTCACCAATTTCTTCAACCAGACGCTTCATCACCGCTACTCGTTGTGAGCGAATCGAATCTACTGAAAGAATATTAATTCCTAGGATGCGCAACTTTGCGCTCGGCTGAAAACGTCTGCCATTAGGATCTCGCTCAATAAAACCGTGAGCAATCAAAGTATTTAAAAGTCGAAATACGGTGGGTTTTGCAAGACTGGTACTCGTAGAGATTGACTCTAAAGTAAGCGGAAATTCAGAATGAGCGATGGTTTCCAGAATCAGTAAAACCTTTTCTGCCATGCTGGATTTGGCTGATTCTTCCAATATTTCGCTTGGAGGGGTGATCCGGGAGAGCATTTCTTGCATTTATAGTGCGATTTTTGAATATTTTTGTGTTTTTTAAGTATTTACCCTTAAAGCATTTCATCTGATGATACTTTAAATTTCATTAGAGAAAATATTAACTAAAAATACGAGACAGTGCAAACAAAAAAGAAGTCCGCCTCAAAAGCGAAAGCAAAGCCAAAGACTTTGAAGAAAAGTCAGGTTATTTTGCCCAAGAAAAAGTTGGCAACAAAAAAGTCTGCGACAACGAAGGCCGCAGCTAAAGTCACATTGCCGCCTGAATTTACGATGAAACAGGTCAAGGAAATTGTCGCCTTAATTAAAGATGCAGGAGCATTTACTACTTTTGGCTACAAGACTCAAGAATTTGAGATTGAGATCTCTGTTGGTGCGCCAGCGTCTTCGGGAATCACTACCTTTGTAGCTCCTCAAGTAAGCGCAGCAATTTCCCAGAGCGCTCCCGCTGTAGCAAGCACATCAGCGCCATATACACTTTCTGCATCGGAGCGTCTCATTACTAGTCCAATGATTGGAACTTTCTATCGTAGGCCTAGTCCAAATTCAGCCCCATTTGTAGAGGTAGGGGATGTCGTAAAGCCCGATATGGATATTTGTATTGTTGAGGTCATGAAGTTGCTCAATACGATCCCAGCAGGATGCAGTGGTACTGTCTCTAAAATTTTGGTTGAAGATGGCGCGACGATTGAGGCCGGCCAAGCTCTTATGGTCATTGAGGTTGCTTGATGGCCCATCAAAAACCTTTTGAGTTAATTGACGTCACCCTAAGAGATGCGCATCAGTGTCTCTGGTCAACTCGTATGACCACTCCCCATATGTATCCTGCCTTGGCGGATATAGATCAGGCTGGCTATAGCTATATCAATGTATTGGGCGGCGCAGTATTTGATGTGATGGTACGTTTTCTTAGGGAGGATCCTTGGAAACGGATGCAGTTTCTAAGTAAGCAACTCGCCACTCCTACTGATGCATTAACGCGTGGGCAAAGTATTTATACCTTTGAGCTGTTCGCCGACGACGTAGTAGCTCTGAATATTGAATTACTTGCAGAGTCGGGTGTTAAGGTGCTGACGGTATACGATGCCTTGAATGACAATCGAAATATCGAATCTTCCGTTAAGGTGGGCAAGAAAAACGGCATGTTAATCAATGCAATGTTGACCTATGCCTTAAGCCCAGTTCATGATGATGCCTACTTTATTGCGCGCACCCATGAGCTTGTGAAATTTGGGGTAGACTTTATTTCCGTAAAAGATCCTACGGGCTTATTAACCCCTGAGCGTGCAGCAACGCTCTTCCCAGCAATAGTTTCTGCAGCTAAGGGTATTCCTATTAAGCTGCATTCCCACTGCCAATCTGGCTTAGCACCACAAGTCTATGAAGAGGCCATAAAGTCTGGTTTTTCGTATGGGTATGTAGCAACCCATTGCTTAGCCAATGGCGCTTCATTACCATCAGTCTTGGATGTTTATGCGAGTGCGCAAAAAATGGGAAGAGCTTCCAAAATGAATCTGGCTGCTTTACAAAAAGTAGATGAATATTTTGACTGGATTTGCTCTCGAGATAATTTTTCTCGAGGTGAGAAAGCAATTTATGACCCAGCCCTCTATGAGCATCAAATTCCAGGTGGGATGATTTCAAATCTACGAGCCCAGCTCGCTACCATGGGCATTGCGCACAGGGAAGCAGAGATATTAGAAGAGACAGCAAGAGTTCGTGAAGATTTAGGCTACCCCATTCTAGTAAGTCCTTTTGCGCAATATATAGTCACCCAAGCAGTTCTCAATGTGATGCAAGGTGAGCGCTATAAAACGATTCCTGATGAGGTGAAGTTATATCTCAAAGGACATTATGGAAAACTCGCTGGGACACCTAGCGCAGAAGTAATGAACCGCGCTAATGTCCAGTATGACCCCTCACGCAGGCCGGGTGAATTGATTGAGCCAGCATTGCCTGGCTTAAGAAAAAAATGGGGCCGTTCAGTTAGTCGAGAGCAGCTTAGTCTGCATGCCTTTTATCCAGAAAACTTAGCTCTCGGACTAAAGGATGGTGCTAGTGAGGCGCTTAAACAAGGACCAGTTTTGCAACCCTTCACTGAATTAGTGAAGTATTTGGTGATGAAAAAAGAATATAAAAGAATTAGAACTAAATTAGGCGGTATAGAGTTAAGCTTCAGTAGTTAGTTTTAGGCATTCGTGTTTTGGTATCAGTGCAGGTAATTCCAATAATAAGGAGATCGTAATGAAAGAATTTAACGCATCACGTCGTATTTTTTCAGTGCTGGCTGTAGCCATGCTTTCGGGCGCGCCAATGTTATCAATGGCGCAAGATGCCACTAAATTTACTAACTATGGCTGGCCGGAAAATGCTTATGAAAAAATTTCCCCTAAATCCATTGCTTGGCTAAAAGAAAAGGGTTGGTGGCCTCTCCAGGTTGCATTCCAGCCACCATGGTCAGGTCAAAACACCATCAATTTAGTAATGGATAAAACTGGGCTCTTATCCAAAAGAGGCATTGAGGCTAAGTTTCAGGCATTTCCATCCGGACCTGCGATTAATGAGGTCATTATTTCTGGCCGCTTCCAATTTGGTAATGGTGGAAACTTCCCATTTACGACATTAATCGATAAAAATGTCCCTGTAAAAACCATTGCGCTCATCAACGTCAATTTGATGCACGCTATGCTGGTGCCATTAGATTCACCAATTAAAAAAATTGACGATTTCAAAAATCGCAAAGAACCGGCAACCATTGGATTGGTTACAGGTTCTTCTGCCGAGTTCTATATACAGGCAGCAGCAAAAGCTCACGGTCTGGTCATTGGCAAAGATATTATTTTGAAGAATATGCCTCCTGGTGAGCAAATGGCAATGCCAAAAGGCATTGATGCAGTTGTGCCATGGGATCCTACGCCAACCATTATGGTGAAAGAGCGTAAAAATGCGCGCATCATTAATGATAGCTACCCCTATAACATTTACGGCTCATCATTTTTCGTACGTCAAGAAGTGATTGATAATGCGCCAGACGTAGTACAGGCATTTACGGATGCAATTGTTGAAGCTACTCTTTGGATCCGAAAAAATCCGGATGATGCAGTGAAGGCGATGCAGGAAGATCCAAATCTGAAGAATTTCTCTGCTGAAATTCTGCGCGAACAAATCAATATGTACAACAAT
>CANIMS010000080.1 GCA_947468785.1 Betaproteobacteria bacterium | reverse complement strand
CTTAACAAGTCTTGAGCTCATTGAGGGCGTAGAAGGCCAACAACGACGTGACCATCTAAATCAATTGATTGAAGTTTGGCAAAAGGAAATGGCGTTCTCTAGTTGGCAAAAATTTTCCTCAAGTACGCCAATACAACCAGTCATCTTAGGTAGCAATGCAAGCGCCCTTTTAGCTGCAAAGCTTTTAGATCATGCTGGCTATTGGATTCCTGCAATTCGTCCTCCCACTGTGCCCGCTGGAAGTGCACGTTTGCGTATTACCTTTTCTGCAAATCATAGTCTTGATGATTTGCGTGAGCTCATCCATCACCTCAAACAAATAGAGCAAGAAACATTGGTGCAAACATCATGAGCAAGACTGAAGGTTTTTTTGTTACCGGAACAGATACTGAGATTGGAAAAACCTTAGTAGCTGGGGCTTTGATTTACAAATTTCGTGAGCACGGAATGAATGCGTTGGGTTTTAAACCGGTGGCAGCTGGAACCTATCAAGATTCTGAGGGGAAGGTTCTTAATGAGGACATAGAAACCCTGCGCATTGCGGCAAACATAGAGCCTAGCCAGATGATGCCGTCGCCTTATGTTTTTGATATGCCGATAGCGCCTCACATTGCAGCTGAAAAATTAGGCAAACGTCTTCAGATCAGCACGATTTTGGAATCTTACAAAGAAGTTAGCCGCCAAACAAATCTCATCATTATTGAAGGGGCCGGTGGATTATTAATTCCATTAAATGAAGAAGAAAATTTAGGTGATCTTGCACAACAGCTAGGACTACCCGTCATCATGGTTGTTGGAATGCGATTAGGCTGCATTAACCATGCATTGTTAACTTATGAAGCACTTACTTCGCGAAAATTAATAGTAGCTGGGTGGGTTGCAAATTGCCTTGCATCTGAAATGCCTTTCTTGCAAGAAAATATCAAAACACTACAAAGCAAAATACATGCGCCATTGTTAGGGTCAATACCCCCTTTACCAAAGCACCTACAAAAACCAAATCACAGCCCCTACTCCATTGAAGCCCTGCAATTTGCTGCACAGCACCTAAGCTTGCCAAAATCCTAAAACGCCCACTAGATGGGGCTTGAGGTGCGCGTCCATAGACTTTCGGATAAGATGAAGGGATGCATTTACCATCAGAAATCATCGCTTCAGCAAAATCTATTCAAGATATTCGGCGCAATATTCATGCCCACCCTGAGTTACGTTTTGAAGAAGTTCGTACTGCTGACTTAGTCGCCGAAGCCTTATCTAGCTGGGGAATTACAGTCCACCGTGGCATGGGTAAAACAGGGGTGGTGGGTCGACTCGATGGCGACTTAGGTCCAGGCAAGATGATTGGCTTGCGTGCAGATATGGATGCCCTACCTCTGCAAGAACACAATAACTTTGAACACAGTTCGCGTAATCCAGGCAAGATGCATGCCTGTGGACATGATGGTCACACCGCAATGCTTCTCGGAGCTGCTCAATATTTATCGAACCATCGAGATTTCAAGGGTACCGTTATCTTTATTTTTCAGCCTGCCGAAGAGGGCGGTGCTGGTGCAAAAGAAATGATTAAGGATGGACTCTTCAAAGAGTTTCCATGCGATGCAGTATTTGGTCTTCATAACTGGCCTGGGTTAGCAGAGGGTAACTTTGGCGTTACCGCAGGTCCGATGATGGCGTCTAGTAATGCTTTTGAAATCACCATTAAAGGAAAAGGTGGTCATGCCGCCTTACCTCACAACAGCGCAGATCCCGTTCTTACTGGAGTACAAGTAGTGCAGGCTCTGCAAAGCATCATTACGCGTAATAAGCGCCCCGTGGATGCAGCCGTCTTATCAATTACCCAATTTCATGCAGGCGAAACGAGTAATGTGATTCCTGATAGCGCCTTCATTGGCGGTACGGTGAGAACTTTTACTATAGAAGTGTTGGACCTCATTGAAGCGCGTCTTCGAGAAATTTCCCATAGCGTTGCAGGTGCATTTGATTGTCAGGCAGAAATTGTCTTCAAAAGAAGTTATCCGCCCTTAATCAATCACGAAAATGAAGTGGCTTTTGCTGCCGAAGTTATGGGTGAAGTAGTTGGTCCACAAAACGTTGACACTTCAATTGATCCCACAATGGGCGCAGAAGATTTTGCATTCTTTTTACTAGAAAAGCCTGGCTGCTATGTCTTCTTAGGAAACGGCGATGGCGATCACCGTTCGGTCGGTCATGGCATGGGACCCTGCCATCTTCACAATCCGTCTTATGACTTCAATGATGCTTTAATCCCAGTAGGCGTGAGTTATTGGGTAAAGCTCGCTCAGCGCTATCTGGAAAAAAACTAAACTTTTCTTCAATTAAGAGTTGGTAAATTTAGCAGGTCGCTTTTCCATAAACGCTGCCATACCTTCTTTTTGATCGTTTGTGCCAAAGCATGTATGAAACAAACGACGTTCAAAATGAATACCTTCAGAGAGTGTTGTTTCATAAGCCGCATTAATTGCTTCCTTAACCATCATCGCTGTGAGTAAGGGCATCTCTGCAATGCCTTTGGCAATCGCTTTTACTTCCTTTAATAAATCAGCCTGTGGGAAAACGCGTGCCACTAAACCTGCACGCTCCGCTTCTGCGGCATCCATCATGCGTCCAGTCAAAGCGAGATCCATCGCCTTTGCTTTTGATACTGCACGGGGTAAACGCTGTGTGCCGCCAGCTCCTGGAATAATGCCTAGCTTCACTTCAGGCTGGGCAAACTTTGCATTGTCTGCAGCCATGATGGTGTCGCACATCATGGCTAATTCACATCCGCCACCAAGGGCATAACCAGAAACTGCAGCGATGACTGGCTTGCGAACTTTCTTAATCTCTTCCCAATTGCGAGTAATAAAGTCTTCGCGATAGACATCTTTAAAACCATATTTCGCCATCGAGGCAATATCTGCACCAGCAGCAAACGCTTTTTCGCTACCCGTCACAATAATGCAGCCAATATTGTCATCGGCATCAAAGCCCAATAATGCAGCACCTAACTCATTCATCAGTTGGTCATTGAGCGCATTCAGAACCTCTGGACGATTCAAAGTAATAGTGGCAACTTTTCCGTCCACTTCAGTCAATATTGTTTTATAGCTCATAGATCTTCCTAAGATGTATTCAATTAGCGTGGTAGCAATACCCACATCTTGCCATTTTGTTTCATGCGTCCTGCCATTTCACCAGCAGAGTCCCCTGAACCCCAATAGTAGTCTGCTCTGACGCCGCCGACAATCGCTTTACCAGTATCTTGCGCCATAACCAATTTTTGTAATACTTGCTCACTCAATGGCTTAGTCGTTGATAGAAATACGGGTGCCCCTAAGGGCATCGCCTGCAAATCAATTGCAATACTTCTTTCTGCAGTAAGGGGTACATTCAAAGCGCCTGTAGGCCCTAGATCAGTACTAACGTTTCCTGGCAGCTCTTTAAAAAAGACAAAGCGTGGATTTGCATTGAGCATTTCATTGACTCGATCAGGATTACGTTTTGCCCACTGTGAAATCCCCTGCATCGTTGCTTCACTTCGAGTAATTTCTTTTTTATCAAGCAGCCATTGTGCAAATGACTTGAAGGGTTGCTCATTTGTTCCAGCATAGCCCAGACGCAATACACGGCCATCTTGTAAGCGAATTTTTCCTGAGCCCTGAATTTGCATAAACGCAGCAGCTACGGGATCTTGAACCCAGGCAATCTCAGAACCTTTCAAGATTCCTGAGCTGATTAATTCAGCTCGGCTTGGGCCAGGGTTAGGTCTTGTTTGACGCCATGCATTGGGATAAGCATATAAAGGCACGCTATAAAGACTAGTTCGAGTTTGTGAACCGTTCATCACTGGCTCGTAATACCCAGTAACTAGTCCCGTTTCACTACCAGCGCTATTCCGAATTTCATAGGCTTGAAAGTTGCTTTCAAAATATCGACGGATAGCTTGACTATCTCTTGCAGAAATATTCGTAACTTGCGAACAAACCTGTCGCCAATTAAGCTCACTATTGCGTTTACGCAAAGCTTCGCAACTCTTTAACCAAGCAGGCCACGCCTGGGATAAATCATCATCTTGCCACCCTGGAAGCGCCTGCCAAGAGACTGCACTAAAACTGGCAATGGGAGAACTGTAATTTGTGGGGCCCGCAGCCATGCTTGGACGAGATCCTGTCGTTCCACGAGTAGGAGGACTTGAGCAGCCAGCTACCAAACTCACAATGAGGATAGCGAATACACTTATTGTTAAAGTCTGTTTTAGAACAGGGTCTATTAATTTAATTAGTGAAAACATGATTGCCAATTTACTCGATCAATACCCCATGCTGCTCTTTGTTGCTGAAGGCGCTATTGCATTAGGACTTTTGCTGTTTATCGTCCTTTGGACAGGTAAAGGCAAAAAATAAGGCTTAGTGGAGTGTGCGAGGCATTACCAATGCAAACTCTGGGATGGGGGCCTGAAAAAACTGCGCCTCTTCCGTCACGCAAAAATACTCACCGCGCATCGTGCCCGCAGGAGTGGGCAAAGTAGCCCAACTAGTGTATTCAAATTGCTCCCCTGCACGTAATAAGGGCTGCTGTCCAACCACCCCCAAACCGCGTACTTCCTGGACATCATTATCCCCGTCAGTAATGAACCAATGGCGGGCTATCAACTGAATACTGGCAGTCCCAGTATTGCGAATGGTGACCGTATAGGCAAAGGCAAACTGGCGGTTATCGGGGTCAGATTGCTCTGGAAGGAACTGGGCTTTGACCGTAATGCTGATTTCGTGGGGGTTCATGCACGAATTCTGCTCCATCCTGGAGCCAACTGCAAGCTAGAATCTAGGGATGGAAAGCCAAATAACCCCATCCCAAAGCAAATTTGTCATTGCCCCATCCATTTTGTCGGCTGACTTTGCCTGTCTTGGCAAAGAAGTTCAGGATGTTTTAGTTGCAGGTGCTGATTGGATTCACTTTGATGTCATGGACAATCACTATGTACCCAACCTCACCATTGGCCCTCTAGTTTGTGAGGCTATTCGTCCATATGCAGTAAAAAATGGCAAGCCTGCAGTAATCGATGTGCACCTCATGATTGAACCTGTGGATCGCATTGTTCCAGATTTTGCTAAGGCAGGCGCTAACCTAATCAGCTTTCATCCTGAAGCGAGCCCTCACGTTAACCGTACGCTCAATCTAATTCGAGATCAAGGTTGTCAGTCTGGATTAGTTTTTAATCCAGCCACTCCTTTAGATCATCTTGACCATACCCTAGATTTACTCGATCTTGTTTTACTAATGTCAGTCAACCCAGGATTTGGTGGGCAATCTTTTATTCCGAGCACTCTCAATAAAATTGCTCAAGTTCGAGCACGCCTAGACCAATATCAAGCTGACACTGGTCGTCATATCCGCCTCGAAGTCGATGGCGGTATCAAGGTAGATAACATTGAAGAGGTTGCGAGAGCAGGAGCAGATACTTTTGTTGCTGGATCAGCTATTTTTGGAAAAGACAATTATTCCTCTGTGATTGCAGCAATGCGCGCAGAATTGGGAAAGTCGAGTAAAGCCTAATGCTGCGAGAAGAATTTATCGCTCTCGGTAAGCAGGGCTTCAATCGCATTCCTTTAGTAAAGGAAGTGTTAGCTGATCTTGAAACTCCGCTATCGCTTTATGTCAAGCTAACTCAAGCCTTTGGAAATACCAATACTTACTTGCTTGAATCTGTTTTAGGTGGCGAACGCTTTGGGCGTTTCTCCTTCATTGGCTTGCCAGCTAAGACCATTATTAAAACGGTTGGTACACCTTCTGCGCCCGTTAACGAAGTCATAACAGATGGCAAGCTAGTAGAAAGTAATGCCGATAACCCGCTCGACTTTGTTGATGCTTACTTCAAACGCTTTAGGGTCGCGCTGCCGCCAGGCTTACCTCGTTTTTGCGGTGGCCTGGCTGGATATTTTGGCTATGACACAGTCCGATACATTGAATCACGTCTTGCAAAACATTCGCTTCCTGATGAATTAGGGGTGCCTGATATTCAGTTGATGTTAACGGAAGAGCTTGCGGTAATTGATAACGTCGCTGGCAAAATTTATTTGATTGCGTATGCAGATCCCACTAAACCTGATAGCTTTGATATCACCCAAGCTCGATTAAAAGAATTGCTCGCTTGCCTTAGCAAGCCTGTGAGCATGCCTGCATCATTGCCAAGCACTAAGACTGAATTGATACGGAAATTCAAAGCTGATGCTTTTGAAAAAGCAGTGCTTAAAACTAAAGAATATATTTTGGCAGGTGACTGCATGCAAGTTGTGATCGGCCAGCGGATTAGTAAGCCATTCACAGATTCGCCATTAGCCTTATATAGAGCCTTACGTTCGCTGAATCCATCGCCGTATATGTATTTCTATGATTTTGGTGACATGCAAATTGTTGGGTCTTCCCCAGAAATTTTGGTACGCCAAGAAAAACGCGCTGATGAAAAAATTGTGACGATTCGTCCGCTCGCTGGCACCCGTCCGCGCGGATCAAACCCTACTGAAGATGAGCGTCTTGCTAAAGAACTTTTAGCTGACCCGAAAGAAATTGCTGAGCATGTCATGCTGATTGATTTAGCACGCAATGATGTGGGGCGAATTGCAAAAACTGGTTCTGTAAAGGTTACAGATTCCATGTCGATTGAAAAGTATTCTCATGTTCAACACATTGTGAGCTCTGTAGAGGGTCATCTTTTGGACAATATGAGCAATATGGATGTATTACGAGCTACTTTCCCGGCGGGCACTTTATCAGGAGCGCCTAAAATTCGCGCCATGGAAATTATTGATGAAATGGAAATTGTGAAACGCGGGGTTTATGGTGGTGCGGTTGGCTATCTGTCCTTCTCAGGCGATATGGATGTCGCGATTGCCATTCGCACTGGCGTGATTCGGGCTGGTATGTTGCATTCCCAAGCTGGTGCTGGAGTAGTGGCTGACTCAGACCCTACGGCAGAATGGAAAGAAACGGAAGCCAAGGCGCGAGCCGTTCTTACTGCGGCTGATTTAGTACAAGGAGGACTCGATGCTCCTCATGATTGATAACTACGATTCTTTTACTTATAACCTAGTGCAATATTTTGCAGAG
>CANIMS010000079.1 GCA_947468785.1 Betaproteobacteria bacterium | reverse complement strand
TAATTCGGTCCGCCAAACTGATAAAATCCTTTCATCGTTTTTACAACCCCTGGGGAAATTAATGGACAACATCGAACAACGCGTTAAGAAAATCGTCGCTGAGCAATTAGGCGTCGCAGAAGGAGATATCAAGAATGAATCTTCTTTTGTGAATGACCTGGGCGCTGACTCTCTTGACACTGTTGAGCTGGTTATGGCTTTGGAAGATGAATTCGGTATCGAAATTCCTGATGAGGAAGCCGAAAAAATCACCACAGTTCAGCTCGCGATCGACTTCGCTAAATCAAAAGCTCAGGGTTAATTCCCTAGCCTAGGTACTACTGTGTCAGTATCAAATGGCCGACGCCGGGTTGTAGTAACCGGTCTTGGCCTCATCTCACCGGTTGGTAATTCTGTTGATGTGGCTTGGTCTAATGTGCTTGCGGGTAAATCAGGCATTGCCACTATCACCAAGTTTGACCATTCTCCACTGAGCGTGCATTTCGCTGGAGAGGTGAAAGATTTCAACGTCGAAGAATATGTGACTGCCAAAGAGGCGCGTCATATGGATACCTTTATCCATTACGGCATCGCCGCTGGTACACAGGCGATTCGCGACAGCGGTTTAGAGGTTACTGAGCAAAACGCTGAGCGGATTGGCGTGATGGTGGGCTCTGGTATTGGCGGCTTGCCAATGATTGAAGAAACTGGCGCTGAGCTCCTAGCTCGGGGCCCTCGTCGTATCTCACCATTCTTTGTTCCAGGCTCAATCATTAATATGATTTCTGGGCACCTCAGCATCTTGTTTGGTCTTAAAGGCCCAAACGTTGCTGCAGTCACTGCCTGTACTACCGGATTACATAGCATTGGATTAGCTGCGCGCTTAATTCAGTATGGCGATGCAGATGTCATGATTGCCGGTGGTGCAGAATCGACGATCTCTGCATTGGGTGTTGGTGGCTTTGCTTCTGCAAGAGCTTTATCGACTCGCAATGATGATCCTGCAACTGCTTCACGTCCTTGGGATAAAGACCGAGATGGTTTTGTTCTCGGCGAAGGTGCGGGAGTGATTGTGCTCGAGGAGTATGAGCATGCTAAAGCTCGAGGCGCCAAGATTTATTGTGAGTTAATGGGCTTTGGAATGAGTGGTGACGCCTATCACATGACTGCGCCTAATATGGATGGCCCACGTCGTTGCATGGTGAATGCGATGCGTGATGCGGGTCTCAATCCTGATCAAATTCAATATATCAATGCCCATGGCACTTCCACTCCTTTGGGCGATAAAAACGAAACTGAAGCCATCAAAGCGGCTTTAGGGGATCACGCTAAAAAAGCCTTAATTAACTCCACCAAGTCGATGACTGGGCACCTTTTAGGCGGCGCTGGCGGCTTGGAGTCTGTTTTCACTATTCTGGCCCTTCATCACCAGAAGTCTCCACCAACCATTAATATCTTCAATCAGGACCCGGAATGTGATTTGGACTACTGTGCCAATACTGCCCGAGACGTGAAGATTGACCATGCCGTTAAAAACAACTTTGGCTTTGGTGGTACTAATGGCACCTTGATTTTTGGCAAGTTGCCCTAATATTCTCCTTATCTCCATTCATTGGTTTTTACCAAGTAGGCTAGCATGATGAAAAAGTACCTTATTGCGCTATTGGCTGTTATCAGCCTTGGCTATCTTTCCTTGATACCTGTTGCCTCTGCTCAGGCGCCGAGGGTAATGATTCCTGATTTTGCTGATCTAGTCGAAAGGGCTAGTCCTGCTGTAGTGAATATTCGCACAACAGAAAAAGTGCAGGTTCAGCAAGCTGGTGGCATTCCTGGAATGCCTGAAGATCAGGCAGAATTTTTCCGTCGCTTCTTTGGGGTGCCAATTCCGGGGGTTCCTAGCACTCCTAAACAGACTCCACCGAAGCAAGGCAAGCCAGAGGAAGCAGATCGGGGGGTTGGATCCGGTTTCATTATTGAATCCAATGGTTTGATTTTGACAAACGCTCACGTGGTTGAAGGTGCAACTACCATCTATGTCACCTTGACTGATAAACGTGAATTCAAAGCCAAGTTATTAGGTATGGATAAACGAACGGATATTGCCGTTGTCAAAATTGAAGCGCGTGATTTACCAAAGTTACCTTTAGGTGATTCATCAAGAGTGAGAGTGGGTGAGTGGGTGTTAGCTATTGGCTCTCCATTTGGTCTAGAGAACACAGTGACTGCGGGTATTGTTTCTGCGAAGAGTCGTGATACTGGCGATTACTTGCCATTTATTCAAACTGACGTAGCGGTAAATCCCGGGAACTCTGGCGGTCCTCTACTCAATACTGCCGGTCAAGTGATTGGCATTAATTCTCAAATTTTTAGCCGCTCTGGTGGCTACATGGGAATTTCTTTTGCTATTCCAATTGATGAAGCCATGCGAGTGGCCGATCAATTAAGAACCAACGGCAAAATGACGCGTGGTCGAATTGGTGTTGCCTTAGGTGAGATGACTAAAGAGATCGCAGAAAGTTTGGGTTTAGGTAAACCGCGTGGTGCGTATGTTCGTAACGTTGATCCTGGTGGTCCTGCATCTGCGGGCGGCATTGAGTCTGGTGATGTCATCCTGAGTTTTAATGGACGTGAGATTGCTAAATCTACCGATTTGCCGCGTTTAGTTGGAGAAACTAAGCCTGGAACAACTGCCACGGTACAAGTTTGGCGCAAGGGCGCTACTCGAGATCTGACAGTGACCGTAGGTGATAGTGAGTCAACTCAGTCAGCAGGTAAGAAGACTGAAACGCCATCTACCAATAGTGCAAATACGAATTCTTTCGGAGTGGGCATTACTGATTTATCTGACGCTAAAAAGAAAGAGCTCAATATTAAATCCGGTATTGAAGTGACTAGTGTGGGAGATGGTGCTTTTGCTAAAGCGGGAATACGTCCAGGCGATGTCATCATTCGGATTGGGGATACTGATATCACCGGGGTGAAGCAGTTCGAGACCTTGGTAAAAGCCCTTGATGCCAATAAGGCTGTTCCGGTCTTTGTTCGCCGCGCTGATAGCACTTTGGTGATCCCTGTAAGACCAAAATAAGGTCAAATCAGGCTCAAAAATGGGGTTCGGCGCCAAATCGGCGCCACCCATTACAATCCTTTTAAGACGACTTTTTGCAGCGCATCATTGTGGTGCGTTCTGACAAGGCGTTTTTTGAATGACCAAATAAGACGCTATGGATTTAATCCGCAATTTTTCTATCATCGCCCATATCGATCATGGCAAATCGACTCTAGCTGATCGCATTATTCAGTTATGTGGCGGACTTTCTGATCGAGAGATGGAAGCCCAAGTCCTTGATTCAATGGATATTGAACGTGAGCGTGGCATCACGATTAAGGCTCAGACTGCCGCCTTAAGTTACAAAGCCAAAGATGGCAAAGTTTATAACCTCAATCTGATCGATACCCCTGGGCACGTTGACTTTTCATATGAGGTCAGTCGTTCCTTGTCTGCCTGCGAAGGTGCTCTGCTGGTAGTGGACGCAAGCCAAGGTGTCGAGGCCCAAACTGTTGCTAACTGCTATACCGCGATCGAGTTGGGTGTTGAAGTAGTTCCGGTACTCAATAAGATTGATTTGCCACAAGCTGATCCTGAGCGCGCCATTCAAGAAATTGAAGATGTCATTGGCATTGATGCAACTGATGCAGTTACCTGTTCAGCGAAAACTGGTTTGGGCGTGATTGAAGTTATCGAAGAGATGATTCGTCGTGTTCCAGCTCCAAAGGGTGATGCATCTGCCCCCTTGCAATGTTTAATCATTGATTCTTGGTTTGATAATTACGTGGGTGTTGTCATGCTTGTGCGCGTTGTGAATGGCACCCTTAAACCCAAGGACAAGATTACTTTGATGGCGAACGGTTCTACTCATTTAGTAGAACATGTGGGTGTCTTTAGTCCAAAGTCAGTTGACCGCCCAGAGCTTAGCGCTGGTCAGGTAGGATTTATTATTGCGGGCATTAAAGAGTTAAAGGCTGCTAAGGTGGGTGACACCGTTACTCACGCTACAGGACAGCAGGGACGAACTCCTGCTACAGAGCCTTTGCCAGGATTTAAAGAGGTGAAGTCTCAGGTATTTGCTGGACTTTATCCGGTTGAAGCAAGTGAGTACGATCAGCTTCGTGAATCACTGGAAAAACTCAAACTCAATGATGCATCCCTTTTGTATGAACCAGAAGTATCGCAAGCTTTAGGTTTTGGCTTCCGTTGCGGCTTCTTAGGCCTGCTTCATATGGAGATTGTGCAGGAGCGTTTAGAGCGTCAGTACGACATGAATCTCATTACTACCGCTCCAACGGTGGTTTACCAAGTTCAGCAGTCTGACGGCACCATCATCTTGGTGGATAACCCATCGAAGATGCCAGAGACTAGCAAGGTCGATACGATCATGGAGCCAATTGTCACTGTCAATCTCTACATGCCTCAAGAGTATGTTGGCTCCGTCATTACTTTATGCGTTGGCAAACGTGGTATTCAGACGGGTATGAATTATTTAGGTCGCCAAGTTCAGCTTACCTATGAATTACCGATGGCCGAAATTGTGTTGGATTTCTTTGATCGTCTTAAATCGATTTCACGTGGCTACGCCTCGATGGATTACGAGTTTAAGGAATACCGTCCCGCGGATGTGGTGAAAGTGGATATCTTAATTAACGGTGATCGGGTAGATGCGCTGTCGGTTATTGTCCATAGGAGCAATAGTCAGCACCGTGGTCGTGAGGTAGTCTCTAAGATGCGCGGCATCATCCCACGTCAAATGTTCGATGTGGCGATTCAGGCGGCAATAGGTAGCAATATTGTGGCTCGTGAAAACGTCAAGGCCTTGCGTAAAAACGTTCTTGCGAAGTGTTACGGCGGTGATATCTCTCGTAAGCGTAAGTTATTAGAGAAGCAAAAAGAAGGTAAGAAGCGTATGAAGCAAGTGGGTAATGTGGAAATTCCACAAGAAGCCTTCTTGGCTATTTTGCAGGTGGAGGATTAATGAACTTTGCCCTTATTCTCTTTATATTGGTGATCGTTTCCGGAATTGCCTGGATCGCCGATAGACTGTACTTTGCTCCACAGCGAGTGCGCGCGGGCATTGCTCGGATGCCGCTCTGGTTAGAGTACACAGCTGGATTCTTTCCAGTCATTTGTGCAGTATTTATTCTTCGCTCATTCATTGTGGAGCCATTCAAAATTCCATCGGGATCTATGATTCCAACTTTGCAAATCGGCGATTTTATTTTGGTAAATAAATTTACCTACGGTATTCGTTTGCCAGTGATTAATCAAAAAGTGATTGATATGGGGACGCCAAAGCGGGGTGATGTTGTTGTCTTTCGCTACCCACGCGATGAGTCGATTGATTACATCAAACGGGTTGTCGCTCTTCCTGGTGACGTCATTCAATATCAAGATAAGCGTTTAACAGTCAATGGGCAGCCTTTGCAATACAGTGGTGGTGAGTCGTATCTTGACCCTGAAAACATGCGCTACGCCAAGCGCTTTACTGAAGCCTTTCCAGCAGATTTAGGTGGCAATCGCCACGAGATTTTGAATGATCCAGATCGCCCCTCTGGCTTTTTTCCAGCAGAGCGTTTTCCTGGCGCAGAATTTTGCCAATATCAGCAAACTGGCTTGACTTGCAAGGTGCCGGCTGGTCATTATTTTGCGATGGGCGATAACCGGGATAACAGTGCCGACTCACGCTATTGGGGTTTTGTGCCTGATAAAAATATCGTTGGGAAAGCCTTCTTTGTTTGGTTGAATTTAGGCAACCTCGGTCGTATTGGGGGCTTTGAGTAAAAATCATGAACGCGCGCGCCGTCATCGAAACTGCACCGCTTCAAGAGCGACTTGGGTATCACTTTAAAAAAATTGAGTTATTAAATCAGGCGCTTACCCATCGTAGCCATAGTAAAAAAAATAATGAGCGCCTAGAGTTTTTGGGTGACTCCATATTGAATTGCGTTGTTGCAGAAATGCTCTATGAGCGTTACTCCGATTTAGATGAGGGCGATCTTTCTCGTGTCCGTGCTAACTTAGTAAAACAACAAGCGCTCTATGAAATTGCGCAAACGCTTTCTCTCTCAGATTATCTGCGCTTAGGAGAGGGCGAATTAAAGAGTGGTGGCTTTCGTCGTCCATCAATATTGGCTGACACCCTTGAGGCGGTAACGGGCGCTATTTTTCTAGACGGCGGGTTTGATGCAGCCAAAACATGTCTTAGAAAACTCTACTCGGTGATCCTTGCACAGGTAGATCCGATGACATTGGGTAAAGACGATAAAACCTTATTGCAAGAGTGTTTACAAAGCTATCAATTACCGCTACCAACTTATAACGTCATTGGCACTAGTGGTGCAGCCCACAATCAACAGTTTGAAGTAGAGTGCCTCATCCCTAGCCTTAAGGTTGTTGTGAAAGGCGAGGGCGCCTCACGTCGCGCAGCAGAGCAAGTTGCGGCTAAGCTTGCACTCGTAGCCGTATTAAAAGCCTTACCGCAAGAATCGCGCAAACCAAAGAAAACCCGGTCAGCCAAGAAAAAAGCTGCTAAAAAAGAAGTGACCGAAGAGCAATTGAACCTCAAGCTGAAGGGCTAACCGTGTTTAGATGCGGCACCATCGCCATTGTGGGGCGTCCCAATATGGGGAAATCCACTCTTTTGAATGCATTAGTGGGTCAAAAGATCAGCATCACTTCTCGTAAGGCACAAACGACCCGCCATCGAATCTTAGGGGTTCAGAATCGGGAAGAGGCCCAGTTCATTTTTATTGATACGCCCGGTTTTCAGACGCGCTTATTGAATACCTTGAATAAAGCACTGAACCGAACAGTGACTACAGCATTACAAGACGTGAACGTTGCTTGCTTTGTAGTTGAGGCGGGTTATTTTGGTGAGGATGATAAGAAGGTATTAAAGCTCTTGCCGGATGATTTACCAGTAGTACTGGTTCTCAATAAATTGGATTTATTTAATAGTCGTTTTCAGACACCATCTGAACGCGATCAAGCATTGCTGAACTTTATTAAAGAGATGGCTAAGCCTTGGTGTGAGTTGGGTGGACATGAAGATCAGAAGTGCGAATTTGCCGAAATCGTACCGATGAGTGCGAAGAG
>CANIMS010000078.1 GCA_947468785.1 Betaproteobacteria bacterium | reverse complement strand
TTTTTGTAGCATAACGCCACTGTAATTTCTCAATGAGACTCATTCATCTTCCTTTAGGAGTTAATTACTGAAGTAATACTCCTAATTTTAGATGAAATACAGATCACAAACTCATCTGGGGAAGCTTTTAGCCTAATTCGCCTTCAGGCAGTTTTTTATTGATGCTAGGGATTACAGTGATGGCATTTTGAAGGGTCTGCAAATTTCAGAACTTTCATTCCTTCGGTATCTGTGTAGTCACACTTTATGCAAGCCCAAATTTTGGCGATCTCTTCATTGGTGGGTAAGCCGCAGGCATTACAGGGAAGCCCGCGCTGAATATCCTTCACCCAAAATCCAGGGGTATGGCATTTTGGACACAAGGATGTCATTTTGCTGGCCAGATTAACAGCAGCTTTTTGAATGTTGTCCATTCGGGTTGGGTTTGCGAATGCACGTAAGTCGTTCTCGACATAAACAATGCCTTTTGTAGAGAGTGATTTTGCCCACTCAAAAGCATCCTTTAGATTGGCGAGATCCTGAATTCCTTTTCTAGACTGTGGGTGGTATTCATCGGTTGGTTTAATCACTAAATAATGCGAGGGAAACAAAGCAGAGTCGGCAAACTTTTGCAGCTCCTCCCAATGACTGAGATAGGCATTGTTGTTTTGCGCTGGCGCTCCAGAAAAACCAGTAATTTCTAATTGCTGATGATGGTCAATAAGAACAAGCAATTCATTATTCCAAGGCATGATCCCGGCGTATGGGTCATTTATAAAAGCACCCTCATTAGCAATGCCAATATCCAGCCCTAATAATTCCATACCCAAAGTAGCTTTTTTACGAGCGGCATCTAATTGGCTGCCATATCGAGGGGTCTCTTGTGTGAATGTTCCTAAGAGATCAGTGTCATAGGCATCTGTATGCTGAATAAAGCAGCCGATTTGAGGCTCCAATACTGATGCAATGACCTTTTCTTTTTGATGCTTAGTCAGAAGGCCAATAGTACGTTTAGAAAAAATACTCATAACGGCGTATTTAAAGTCGGCGATTTATAAGAACTGCTTAGCAATGAAGGTGTATAGGGGGATACCAAGAATAATATTAAATGGAAAGGTAATTCCTAAAGACATACCCATATATAGCGCTGGATTCACTTCAGGAAGAGCATGCCTTAACACTGCAGGAACTGCAATATAAGAGGCGCTAGAGGCAAGCACCATTAATAAGATGGTATTGCCAAGCGGTAGGCCAATGAACTTGCAAAGTACTAGAGCCAAAATAGCATGAGACAGTGGCGAGCCAATAGCATAGAGAATGGTTAAAGGAGGTTTCCCTTTTAAGCCTTGGAAATTGCGAGCAGCCATTAAGCCCATATCCAATAGGAAGAAAGCGAGCATGCCTTTAAAGAGATCAATTGAGAAAGGGGCCATCAGCTTTTGGCCAGCATCTCCGCTGACTAGGGCTACAAGCATTGAGCCCAAAAGAAGCAATTGCGCACCGTCCGTAAAGGATTCGTGCAAAATTTTGGAGATACCAGGCGATTGGTGGTTTTGTGAGTGCTCGGCTGAATAGGATGCTCTAGCTTTATTTGCCAAAATAATCGCCAAGATGATGGCGGGTGACTCCATTAATGCCATAGCAGCAGCCATGTGCCCGCCGTACTCAATATTGAATTGATCTAGGTATTGAGTGGCAGTAATAAACGTAACCGCACTGACGGAGCCATAAGTTGCGGCAATTGCAGCTGCATCAAAGGTATTTAATTTTCTTCTTAAGATCAGATAGCCTATGATCGGTATCAAAATTGCTAGGAAGATTGCAAGCCCTAAAGAGAAGGCAATTTCACTAGTAAATCCAGATTTATGTAGAGCAAATCCACCCTTAAGACCGAGAGCCATTAATAAATAGAGCGATAAGAATCTGGAAATCTGTGGTGGGATCTCTAGATTGGACTTAACAATACCTGCAAATGCTCCAAAGATAAAAAACAGAATGGCGGGGTCAAGGAAATTCGTCATGAAATCACTTTATTTGCGTGCTTGATGTGTGTGCTGTTCATCTAGCGTTTAATAATGGCCTCTATAAGTGGATGGTGAATTTTTTTCTCTGACCGAATTGCATAAAAATACTCATAAATATCTTCACATGAACCAAGAAATTCAATGCCGTAAGTCTCTTTGAGATCTTTTTGTATTAACTCTCCAGCTGGAAAGACGCCGAGCCCGCTGGCTGCAAAAGTTTTGAGAAGGGCGCTATCTTCAAATTCCCCAACAATATTGGGGAGAATATTATTCTTGTTAAACCACTGATCAATGAGAGGGCGCACAGTGGAGTGTGAAGTGGGCATCAGAATTGGTAGATGATTCAGGCACTGCGGAAAATTCTTTTTATTATCTTTAATTAACTTTTTAGAGCTATACCAAACAATAGATGTCTTAGTCAGTTCTTCACTGTAGACATTCAGGTTCTTATTGCTTGGTGCAGGGCGATCTGCTAATACAATATCCAACTTGTGTAAAGCAAGTTTTGCTAATAGATCGACGAACTCCCCTTCATGGGCGATTAATTGAACGTCTTTATGCTTTAGGATGGGCTCTAGTAATTGCTTGGTAACAAGCTTAGGCAAACCATCAGAAACCCCCACAGTAATTTTGCTTTTAGGTGATTTGGCTGCATCTCTCACCAGTTCAGGCAACTTTTCCCCAAGTGAAAAAATTTCATCCGCCACTTTCAGGGCGACATAACCGGCTTCCGTTAATGTAATTCCCCGTCCAGCAGGCTTAAATAGGAGATATCCCAGGGATTTTTCTAGTTCGTGAACTTGGGTGCTAATTGTCTGTATGGCCATATCTAGGCGTTCAGCCGCTCTAGACATGCTTCCTTCCTTGGCAACAACCCAAAAATAATAGAGGTGACGGTAGTTATAGTGCATACAGATATTCTACTATATTCAGTTTTTTACGAAATTATTATCAATATATATCTGCTTTTTACTAAATACAAAGCGCCCTACATTAACCCCATAGCGATCCAAGGAATTTTTGGATGATTGATTACTAAAGGGAGTGAAATTGGAACTGTTTAGCCCAGAATTTTTTTCAGCATTATTAGCCATTATCGTTATTGATTTGGTCTTGGCTGGTGACAATGCGATTGTGATTGCAATGGCTGCCAGAAATTTGCCTGCCCATTTGCAGAAGAAGGCCATTATCTGGGGTGCGGTCGGAGCAATTGCCGTTCGAAGCGCGATGACCCTCGTAGTGGTTTATTTACTAAAGATTCCAGGCCTCATGTTGATTGGTGGCTTGCTATTAGTGTGGATTGCCTATCGACTACTTAAACCCGAGCAGGAGGATGGAGCGGGCGGCGATCACGCATCTACTAGTTTCTGGGGCGCTATGCGAACCATTGTGATTGCTGATGCAGTCATGGGTTTAGATAATGTATTGGCTGTAGCTGGCGCATCACATGGTAGCTATGTGCTGGTGGTATTGGGTCTCTTAATCAGTATTCCTGTAGTAATTTGGGGTTCAACGCAAATTTTGAAATTAGTAGAGCGCTTTCCTTCTATTACCTTCCTGGGCGCTGGCGTCCTGGCTTGGACCGCAGGAAAGATGATCACCTCTGAGCCAATGGTTCAAACCTGGCTTGAGTCACGAAGCGCAGCATTGGAATACATCATCCAGTTGTCGGTCATCGTGGGTGTTCTATTAGGCGGCTTTGTTAGAAGCAGGCTTGCACTGGAAGAGTTTATTGGCTCTTCGAATGCAGTATCCGAACCGGTAAATCAAGTAGTAGAAAGTCAGTCACCTAACCAAGGGAGTAGTGTCATGAATAAAATTTTGATTCCTGTAAATGGTTCAAAGAACTCAGATTTAGCAGTTAGACACGCAGTTAAAGTCTATGGAGGTGATCCAAATACTCATTTTTATATTTGTAATGTGCAACCTTCTTTGTATCGCCATATTGCTAAGTACCTCAGCAAGCAAGATATCAAGGAATGGCATGCTCAAAGAGCTAAGCTGGCTGCGCGCTCGGCCGCTGATTATTTAGAAAAGGTCGGCGCTAACTTCTCCTTCTCCTATGTATGCGGTGATAGGGGCCTAGCTTTACGCGATGAAGCGCGCAGACTCGAATGTAGCCGGATTGTGATTGGCACCCATAAGAAAAATTCACTTAGCAGACTATTTGAAAATTCCACAACAGCTCAACTATTGGAGATTAGTGATATTCCGGTAGAGGTTGTTACAGGTGACACTCTCCCAACACTAGAGCGTTGGGGTATCCCTGCCCTGGGAGCAAGTGCTGCTACCGCTTTAATGGCAGTTGTCATCGATTAAGTTTTATCCTGCAGTTCTCTCTTTTGCCCTCCTCGCGAGGGCATTTTTTTATGCTGAAAATATTCAGTAAATAACGGAATTATCTTCAACAAATATCTGCTTTATTAGAAGAGTAACAAGCCCTATATTGATCCTATGCATCATTTCATGGAGAAATAGATATGGATGTCGTTCTGGAAAATAAAGAACTTGTTGAATCGGAATTAAAGGCCTTTACAGAGAATCGTGTGAAATTTTCATTAAAACGCCTTTTTTGGCTGGTGAGAAAGATTAAGGTTCGATATTCTGCTGTAAAACAATCGAATACTTCATTCAATCAAAATTGCTTGATTGAATTGCAAACTTTTGATCATCGCCAGATTGAGGTCAGCGTAACTGCAAGAGATCGTCGTACAGCTTTGGATATGGGTTTAAAGAAGGTATATAAGCATCTTCAAAAAGCATTTCAAAAGGCTCAGAAGTATGGGCGACTCTCACGAAATGTCTATGCCTAAAAGAAAGGCATATTGAGACTCTTTAGTGTGATCTAATAAGATGAGCGAACGGGGAGTAGCCTGCCCAGCAATGGGTCTCAAATATCGTCATTACGACTATCAAGTCCGGTATTTGGGTAATGAACTAGGGCAAGACCATTTACTTCTTTAAGAAATGGCCAAACCTTTGAACCCCTTCAACTTCCCGCCTATTTTTTTAGTACTAATTTATTTGTTGCTATGAATCAAAAACACGCGCTCTGTCACAAGACATTCATTAGCGCACTGCTATGTTTATCTTTTTACATCTGTTTAGCAACAAACGTTTCTGCTCAAACACGCAACTCATATTCACTTCAAGAATTAATCAATATTGCCCTCGAATCTAGTCCTCAAGTATTGGCCGCTAGGGATCAGGTCAGAGCTATTAAGGGTCAGGTTTCTATTGCAAGAGCAATCCCCAATCCCGAATTTGAGGTGAGTACTGGTCAACAACGATCTGCTACCGGCTCCTTGACGGTTGGAAATGTCTCGTCTTGGGCGGTGACTCAACCCTTGGACATGCCTTATACGCGTTATCCAAGAGTGAACGCTGCTGAGGCAAATCTTCGTGCAGCTGAAGCCACTCGAGTTGCATTTGAAATTGAAACCATCTCAAGAGTGCAACAACGTTTTTATGAATTAATGCGTCGCCAAGCAGAGTCTAGAGCTGCTGATGAAGATTTGAGCTTAACTAAGGAAATTCGAGATCGGATGCAATTACGTTATGACGTAGGTGAGACTGCACGTTTTGAATTAATTCGTGCGCAGACAGAGTTTCTGAATGCTCAAATCGCTCAAGAATCTAGCAGACTTAGGATTGAGCAAGCACGTAGTCAACTGAGGCAGGTCGTGGGGCACAGCGTGGCGGCCGATTACGCAGTTGTAGCAGAGCAACCTAAGACTGAGGTTCTGCCGCCATTAAATATTTTATTAAGTGAAATTCAGTCACAGAGCCCTGATATACAAAAAGCCAGAGCTGAAGTAGAGGCGAGCGAGTCAAAACTCAGTTTTGAGAAAAATTCCCGATTGCCTCGTTTGTCTTTTAAAGCCTCGCAATATAACGACCCGAATTTTACTGACCGTCTTTATGGTCTGGTTGTTAGCATTCCTATTTGGGATTTTAAGAGTGGTCAAGTAGCTGAAGCTGAGGCAAATGCCTCCAAAGCAAAAAATCAACTCAATGCCCAAAGCCAAAGTCTTGATCAGCAGTTAGAGACTGCATACAAGCTTTATCAGATTGCCAGTTATCAAGTGAAGGTATTGGATCAGGAAGTTGTTGAATTAGCGTCCAGTGCAAGGCGAATTGCAGAAGTTTCCTATCGTTATGGGGAGCGCGGCATGCTTGAATATTTAGATGCACAAAGAACATTTCGTGCTGCACGTAACGATTTAATTAAGGCGAGATTTGATTTGGCAACGGTGATCACTGAAATTCAGCGATTAAGGGCAAATCCAGAGTGGTTAGCCAAGATAGAGGGTGGTAAGTAATGAAGCAAGAAGTCACAACACTGATGAGCAAGTTAAAGGCATGGTCTGCTTTGGGTATAACTTATGTGAAGTCTTATACCAAGGATTGGTTTAGTCAAATAGTGACCTATCAGAATCAGCTGTATGACTTAACTCATCAATGGTTTACAAGTCGTACCCCCTGGGTGGCTGAACGCTATGATCGTTTTCCACCATGGCTCAGGAAAGGTTTTTTCTATTTGCCTTGGCTTTGCGTATTTCTGATTATGCTGAATTACTTCAATGTGTTTGATAGAAATCCAGTCCCCAAATTAGTGCAGGATCCTAACGTGGTAGTAGTGAATGCGGATTTGCGGAAAATGATTGTGGATGGCAAGGCCCAGGTATCACCATTTGTTGAGGAGCTAAGGGCATCAGGTCGTATTGATTTCAATGAGCTCAATCTGTCGCGCATCGGTGCCAATGTCACCGGCCGAGTTTCTGAGATTTTGGCAGTGCCAGGCCAGATTGTGAAGCAGGGCGATATTCTGGCAAAAATTACTTCTACTGAATTAACACAATCCCAACTGGCTTATCTGAAGGCAAAAAGTGCAAGTGAGTTAGCGGACCAAGCCGCCAATCGAGCAAGAATTCTTTTTAAAGAAGATGTGATTGCGTTGGCAGAATTACAAAAACGAGAGGCTGAATCGAATAGCGCTAAGGCAGAGTATCGCGCAGCTAACGACCAACTGAGAGTGCAGGGTATGAATCAAGCTAGCATTGATCGACTGGCTAAGACGGGTGTGATTGAGTCGATTAATAACGTCATTGCTACTATCCCCGGTGAAATCGTCGAGCGGAAAATTAATAA
>CANIMS010000077.1 GCA_947468785.1 Betaproteobacteria bacterium | reverse complement strand
TCTTCAGTACGGTTGGCGCCTTTAATCAAGGGCGGCTTTTCACGATTAGAGAGCGGTAAATAATTAAAGAAACGGCGCAACATCATGATGGCATCGACATCATTATCAAATGCAAGATCACAGACTCCAGAGACTGTCGAATGGGTGACTGCGCCGCCCAATTCTTCTGCAGTGACATCCTCATGCGTTACTGTCTTCACCACTTCTGGGCCGGTGACAAACATATACGAGCTGTCTTTCACCATAAAGATAAAATCTGTCAGGGCTGGCGAATAGACTGCGCCACCTGCGCATGGGCCCATAATCAAAGAAATCTGCGGAATAACACCTGAGGCAGTAACGTTGCGCTGAAAGATTTCTGCGTAACCACCCAAGGAAGCAACACCCTCCTGAATACGTGCTCCGCCTGAGTCATTAAGACCAATCACTGGAGCTCCCACTTTAAGAGCCTGATCCATGATCTTGCAAATCTTCTCTGCATGGGCTTCAGATAAAGAACCCCCTAAAACCGTAAAGTCTTGAGAAAACACAAATACCAAGCGACCGTTAATCATTCCATAACCAGTAACAACGCCATCACCAGGCACTGTTTGATCGTCCATACCGAAATCATGGCAACGATGCTCTACAAACATATCCCACTCTTCAAAGGTACCCGCATCTAACAGCAGCTCTATACGTTCGCGAGCAGTAAGCTTGCCCTTAGCATGTTGGGACTGAATCCTTTTTTGCCCACCGCCTAAGCGAGCAAGCTCACGCTTGGCTTCGAGCTGCTGGATGATTTCCTTCATTTCTACTCCTTAGAAAAATTCATGTCCCATGGACTCCAATAGCCTTCTTGCTGCCACTGAGGCGGCCATGGTTCCTTGGTTTACTTGGGCACTCAAGATTGGTAGCAACTCTTGCACCTTGTCATTGTTGCGAAATGCATTTTTAAGACCCGCTTCAATTCGATCCCACATCCAAGCACCTGCTTGATGTTGACGACGTGTATCGAATTTGCCATTCGCTTTTTGCAACTGTTGAAAACGCATAATGTTGTCCCAAAGCTCTGGAACACCTTTGCCCTCAAGGGCGCTCAGAGTCATCACAATAGGATGCCAAAACTCTTGATCGTGGCTTGCATAATCAGGGTTTCCTTGAAAACCTAGCAAACGAAGAGAGCTGGTGATAAATGCCTGAGCACGCATTGCAGCATTAGGATCAATGTCGACTTTATTGATGACAATCAAGTCAGCAATTTCCATTACACCTTTTTTGATTGCCTGCAAATCATCCCCCGCGTTGGGAAGCTGTAGCAATACAAACATATCGGTCATACCAGAAACAGCAATCTCACTTTGACCGACCCCAACCGTCTCTACGATGACCACATCAAAGCCTGCGGCTTCAGCCACCAACATCGCTTCACGAGTTTTTTCAGCTACTCCGCCTAGAGTTAGTGATGAGGGGCTGGGTCGAATAAAAGCATTGTCTAAAACCGATAAACGCTCCATACGAGTCTTGTCACCCAAAATGGATCCACCCGATAAGCTAGAGGAAGGATCAATCGCTAATACTGCCACCCGATGTCCTTTATCGATTAAGTACAGACCAAGCGTTTCAATCAAAGTAGATTTACCTACTCCAGGAACACCTGAAATTCCAATGCGAAAGGATTTTCCTGTTTTAGGAAGCAAGGCATTGAGTACCTCATCAGCGCGCTTACGATGATCAAGTCGAGTCGATTCAAGCAAGGTAATGATCTTCGCTAGGGCGCGTCGCTGCAATAGCGAGGGCGCGCCTACTAAATCATTCACTAGAGCTTGATCTGCCGTATTGAGCATGATGTTAGCCTGTCTTAGTTAGGCTTAGCAGATTTACGAATTTGCTCAAGCACGTCTTTTGCTGAGGCCGGAATTGGGGTTCCAGGACCATAGATCCCTTTAACACCTGCTTCATATAGGAACTCATAATCTTGTCGGGGGATGACGCCACCAACAAACACAATGATGTCATCAGAACCTTGTTTCTTGAGCTCAGCAATAATGGCCGGGACCAATGTCTTGTGGCCGGCCGCTAAGGTAGAGATACCCAATGCATGAACGTCGTTTTCAATTGCTTGGCGTGCGCATTCTTCAGGAGTCTGAAATAAAGGTCCAATATCGACGTCAAATCCTAAATCCGCAAAGGCAGTAGCCACGACCTTTGCCCCACGATCATGACCATCTTGACCTAATTTGGCAATCATCACCCGAGGGCGACGACCAAAGTCTTTCGCAAAATCCGCAATTTCAACTTTCAACTTCTCCCAGCCTTCGGCTGAATCATAAGCAGCTGCATACACACCAGTCACCTTTTGAGTATCGGCGCGATGGCGCCCGTAAACATTTTCCAAAGCATCGGAGACTTCACCTACTGTAGCCCGCAAGCGAATGGCATTGACTGCCAATTCCAACAGATTGCCAGTGTTCTCTTCTGCCGCCTTTGTTAATGCTTGTAATGCAGCTTCAACTTTCTTGGTATCCCGCTTAGCTTTAATTTCCTGAAGGCGGGCTACTTGGTTTTCGCGTACCTTGTCGTTATCGATCATGAGGACATCAACTAGATCTTCTTTCGCAAGCTTATATTTGTTGACGCCCACAATGACATCAGAACCAGAATCAATCTTTGCTTGCTTTTCAGCAGCAGCGGCCTCGATCTTGAGTTTTGCCCACCCGCTTTCAACTGCTTTGGTCATACCGCCCATGGCATCAACTTCTTGGATGATTTCCCAAGCCTTATCAGCCATTTCTTGCGTAAGACTTTCCATCATGTATGAGCCCGCCCAAGGATCAATCACGCTAGTGATATGAGTCTCTTCTTGCAAAATAAGTTGGGTGTTACGGGCAATACGGCTGGAGAACTCAGATGGCAAAGCAATTGCCTCATCAAAGGAGTTCGTGTGCAAGGATTGTGTTCCACCAAATACTGCTGCCATGGCTTCAACAGTCGTCCTCACCACATTGTTATAAGGATCTTGTTCTGTGAGAGACCATCCTGAGGTTTGGCAATGCGTGCGCAACATCAATGACTTCGGATTTTTCGGCTCGAAGGACTTCATAATGCGCCACCACAATAATCTTGCAGCTCGTAATTTTGCAACCTCAAGGTAAAAATTCATGCCGATGGCAAAAAAGAATGAGAGCCTTCCAGCGAATCCATCCACATCGAGACCCTTCGCTAAAGCTGTTTTGACATACTCCTTGCCATCAGCCAAAGTAAAGGCGAGCTCTAATACTTGATTGGCTCCGGCTTCTTGAATGTGATAACCCGAGATTGAAATCGAGTTAAATTTAGGCATGTATTTAGCGGTGTATTCAATGATGTCACCAATAATGCGCATCGAAGGTTCTGGCGGATAGATATAAGTATTTCTCACCATGAACTCTTTCAGAATATCGTTCTGGATAGTTCCAGAGAGAAATTCTTGTTTAACACCTTGCTCTTCACCGGCCACAATATATCCAGCCAACACTGGCAATACCGCACCATTCATCGTCATCGAGACTGAAACCTTATCTAACGGAATACCGTTAAACAAAATCTTCATGTCTTCAATCGAATCAATCGCAACACCCGCCTTACCAACATCACCTGTCACACGCGGATGATCAGAGTCATAACCACGATGGGTTGCTAAGTCAAAAGCTACAGAAACGCCTTGTCCGCCCGCATCTAATGCTTTGCGATAAAAGGCATTGGATTCTTCGGCAGTTGAAAAACCGGCGTATTGACGAATCGTCCATGGACGAACTGAATACATCGTCGCCTGAGGACCACGCACAAATGGCTCAAATCCTGGCAATGAGTTCGTGTATTGCAAAGCCTCAGTGTCTGCGGCGGTATACAAGGCTTTTAGGTGAATTCCATCAGGCGTTTGCCAGCCCAGTTCATCGACTTTTCCATCAGGCGCAGACTTCTGTGCTGATTTTTTCCAGTCCTCCAGATTGGATTCTGGAACGGATGGCCATGAATTATTCGCCGAGCTTTTTTTATCTGTACTCACAAAGCACTCCCGATAGATTTTGTTGCATTGCATCGAATATTGCTTATTCTGCTTGACATTATTTGATTTGTCTACATAATGTATTCATAATTATGAATACAAAACTGAATAATAGACCTCTATATGAAGATGTAGCTGATCGGCTGCGAGAACAGATCTTTAGCAAGCAATTACCGCCAGGAAGCTGGTTGGATGAACAAAATCTTGCAGATCAGTTTGGGATTAGTCGCACACCAATGCGCGAAGCCATCAAGGTTTTAGCCTCTGAAGGACTTATTACAATCAAAATGAGGCGTGGCGCCTACGTTACTGAGGTAGTCAGACGGGATTTAGAGCAAATATTCACCATCCTCTCCCTCCTCGAAGGACAAGCAGCCAAGGAAGCTGCCACCAAAGCCACTGAAGCAGAATTAAATCTCTTAGACCACCTTCATCACCGCTTAGAAACTGCGGCTGCAGATCGAGATATGGAGCAATTCTTTGAAATTAATGTGAAATTTCATGAATTAATACAAGAAATCGCGGGAAATCGCTGGATGAATGGCGTGATTGCCGACCTTCGTAAAGTCCTCAAGTTACATCGTCGCGATTCGCTTACCAGCACAGGAAGACTTCAGAATTCCTTGGTAGAGCATCGTGAAATTTTAAGAGCCCTACTTCAACGGGATGAAATGGCTGCTGAAAGCGCCATGAGAATCCATCTTGCAAACGGCCTAGAAGCTGTTCGATGAATCATTATCTATAAAAAACAATGGCTTAGAGTAATTATCTAAGCCATTGAGTGAAGTGATTAGGACTTACTTCTTAACAACAAAATTGCCTGGTAAAGAAGCAATATAAGCTGAGATATCCTCTAAATCAGCATCAGTAAATGCCTGAACTTGTGATCCCATAACGGCATTGTTACGGCCATATTGAGCATTGCTATTGCCTACTTTATAGGCTTTCAGTGAATAGAACAAATAATCGGCGTATTGACCAGCAAGCTTAGGATAAGCCGGCAAGATTGGAGCGTTGAGACCAGCGCCATGACAAGAGGCGCAGTTGGCCTTTTCGACAATCGCACGACCTTTATCAACGCTAGCTGCTTGCGCAATATTCACTGCGCCAACACTTGCCATCAATACTGCGGTAATTAGTGCAAATTTCATAAAGGTGCCTCTATCACTTCAATGGGTTGTTAGGTGAGCTGGCGGTCTGCGCAGCATAGTATTCGCCAATATCAGCCATGTCTTGATCTGAAAGGCTGGCGGAAATTGCACGCATCGTTGGATGCTTGCGCTCACCCTTCTTATAGGCAGCTAAGGATGCAGCGATATAGGCAGCATTTTGTCCGCCCAACATTGGCACTCGATAGACCAAAGGATAGTCAGCACGGTATTCAGGGATGGAGTGGCAACCAACGCAAAGCCACACTTTGGCATTGCCAGCGGCTGCATTACCTTTAACTTCATTCGCTTGAGCCAATCCAGCAAAAGCCAAACTAGCCGTAAGGAGCAAATGAGGAAGTATTGAGATTTTTTTCATAGAAATCATTAATGATGGGTTTGCTTTAAATCAAATTGGGAAGAGTATAGCGGAAGCAGCGTGGCGACCCTTTATTTGCCCATTTCCGCATCTAAAAGGGTGCAAAATACGGAAAAATTAGCCTAAATTATCCCGGCTTTACCTATACTGAATTGCTCAAATAAGGACTTCCTGACGGCCACTATGACTCAATCGAATAAGCTTAATCGCAGCCAATCCCAAAACCGTTTTGATGGCAGCCAAAGTTATGTAGCAACCGATGACTTGAAATTGGCGGTGAATGCAGCCATTGCCCTCCAGCGACCTCTTTTAATTAAAGGTGAACCCGGCACCGGCAAGACCATGCTTGCAGAAGAAGTTGCCAGCGCATTGAACATGCCCCTATTGCAATGGCACATTAAATCCACCACTAAGGCCCAACAAGGTTTGTATGAATATGATGCCGTGAGTCGTTTGCGAGACTCTCAATTGGGTGATGAAAAAGTAAACGATATTCGCAACTACATAATTAAGGGCGTTCTTTGGCAAGCCTTTGAAGCGCAAGAACCTACGGTATTGCTGATTGACGAAATTGATAAGGCCGACATCGAGTTTCCCAATGATCTTTTACGTGAAATTGATCGAATGGAATTTTACGTTTACGAAACTAGAGAGCTGATCAAGGCTAAACATCGTCCGCTAGTAATCATTACCTCCAATAATGAAAAAGAGCTTCCTGATGCATTTTTGCGGCGCTGCTTTTTTCATTACATCAGCTTTCCTGATGCAACAACTATGCAAAGCATTGTCGACGTTCATCACCCCAATATTAAACAAGAACTGCTCGATGCAGCCTTAAAGTCCTTTTACCAAATCCGCTCCTTACCAGGTCTAAAAAAGAAACCTTCCACATCCGAGTTGATAGATTGGCTCAAATTGCTTTTAGCGGAAGACATTCCCCCTGAAGCCCTATATAGCAATGATGAAAAAGTGATCGTGCCACCTCTTCATGGTGCTTTGCTCAAGAATGAACAAGACATCCAGCTATTTGAGCGCTTAGTCATGATGAATCGTAATCATCGCTAACCATAAAAATATTCTTTAATGCTGATTCAATTCTTTCTCAATTTGAAAGACGCAAAAATACCTGTATCGGTCAGGGAATTTTTAACATTGCTTGAAGCCCTCAAGGTATCCGTAATTAATCCATCGATTGATGAGTTTTATCAACTATCTCGTATGACATTAGTAAAAGATGAGCAATACTTTGATCGCTTTGACCAAGTATTTGGAAGTTACTTCCAGGGGGTTGAACAAATCATCGCCCTCTTACCGGATATTCCCTTGGAATGGCTAGAAAAGAAATTGCAGCGGGTTCTATCGGATGAAGAGAAAGCAGCCTTACAAAAACTAGGCGGCCCAGAGGCATTGAAAAAGCGCCTAGAAGAACTTCTTAATGAGCAAAAAGAATGGCATGGTGGTGGTAAAAAATGGATTGGCGCAGGCGGCTCTTCTCCATTTGGTCATAGCGGCTACCATCCTGAAGGTATTCGGATTGGAGGCGAAAGTGCTGGCAATCGCACGGCTATCAAAGTCTGGGAAGCTAGAGAATTCAAAGACTATGACAGTAACTTAGCTTTAGGAACTCGCAATATCAAAGTAGCCTTACGTCGTCTGCGTCGC
>CANIMS010000076.1 GCA_947468785.1 Betaproteobacteria bacterium | reverse complement strand
GAGAAGACCATTTGCTTTGTGCCCAGCGAGAGCTCGAAGAAGAGACTGGTTATACGGCAAAAAAGTGGAGCTATATTCGGCGCATTCATCCCGTAATCTCCTACTCTACGGAGTTAATTGATATTTATTTGGCTGAAGATTTGGTGCCTGGTAAAAGCAAGCTGGATGATGAAGAGTTTTTGGATGTATTTGCAGCACCTTTAGAGCAATTGATTGCTTGGGTAGAGGGTGGTGAAATCACAGATGTAAAAACCACCATCTCAGCCTATTGGCTTGACCGTTATCGTCGTGGCTTAGTAAAACCGCATCCCATTAAATAAGAACTTTTAAATCCATTAAAATAGGGGTATTGAATTTGGTACTTTTGCCCCGATATAGGACTTATGAAAGTTTATAACCTCGCTTGTCCCTTGGATCATCGCTTTGAGGGCTGGTTCGCCTCTGAAGCAGACTGTCTTGCCCAGCAAGAAAAAGGGATTTTGGCATGCCCAGTTTGTGATAGCACTGAAATTGTGCGGATGCCTTCTGCGCCTCATATTGCAAAATCATCTTCAACAGAATTAAGCATCTCCAAGCCAGAAAGCACGAATTTGAGTGGAGATGTCGTTGCCCTGACTGGACAAGATCATTCTCAGCTTGAGGCTCAAGTACAAGCTGCCTTTTTAAAAGGAATGCGTGATTTAATGGGGCGTTCCGAGGATGTTGGTAACTCCTTTGCAGAGGAGGCTCGAAAAATCCATTACAAAGAGGCGCCTGAACGGAGCATTCGGGGGCAAACTACTTTGGATGAGGCAGAGTCCCTTAGGGATGAGGGAATCGAAGTCATGGCAATCCCATTGATTCCTGCATTTAAAAATACCCTCCAGTAAGCGTTTTAACAAATCCCCTATACTTGTTGGGATGTCCTTTTGGGACCTAACTCGATCAATGGGGATACGCGAATGAAACGCATTTATCTAGCACTAATAGTCTGTCTAATGGCTTTAGGCATTTCTGCTTGCTCTAAATCTGATTCAAAAGAAATTAAGGTAGCGGTCTCTCCAGCTTCGCCACCGATGGTATTTGAACAAAACGGCAAGATTGTTGGCGTTGATATGGATATTTTTGATGGGTATTGTAAAGCGCGTTCTTGCACATTTAAGGTTACCCCCTACGATTGGCAGGGTATGTTAGGTGCAGTATCTAGCGGTCAAGCTGATGTCGCTTTTTCAGGAATCTCGATTACCGACAAACGTAAAGAAGTGATGGATTTTTCTCAGCCATATTACGATAACGCCTGGCATTTGGTAAGTATGAAAAATCGTAATATTCAAATCAAGGATTTGAATGAGCTTAAAAAATATAAGATTGGATATCCACGTGGGATGGCTTACGATGATCTGATTCGTAATGAGTTAGAGCCAAAGGGGTATTACTCTTTAAGCAAAGTCAAACTGTATCCTTCTTATACAGAGGTGATCACCGATCTACAAAATGGCAATATTGATCTAGCTTTTATTGAAGAGCCAGTTTTGGCAAATTACATCAATAAGATGAAGTTGCCTATAGAAAGCGACTATGTCTTTAGTGGCTATGACAAGCTTGGTTTCGCTTTTGCTAAGGGTTCGAAGTTGCGGAATGATTTTGATGCTTATTTAAAAGAGCTAGGACCGGATAAGGTCAAGGCTATCTTAGACAAGTGGATGAATTAATCCCGTTAAATAGAGTCTTTTGTGAATTTTTATGACATCCTTGCGCAACTGGCGCAAGGGCTTTCTTATACGGTCCTTGTGACCCTAGTCTGCAGTGCTACTGGCTTGGTTATTGGGCTTACTCTAGCCTGTTTACGCCGTTTAAAAATTCCGGGCTTAACTCCTGTTATCGATATCTATACCTATATCTTTAGGGGTGTACCTGTTCTAGTTTTATTGTTCATGGTGTATTTTGGCTTACCCAGTATTGGTATTAAAGTGCCGCCATTGATGGCAATGGCAATGAGTCTAGGTTTGGTTACATCAGCCTATCTTGCAGAGGTATTTCGGGGGGCATTTAACTCCGTAAATGCTGACGAGATCTTGGCAGGTCAGGCCATGGGTATGAATAAGTTCCAAGTGCTTTGGTATATTGATTTGCCGCAGATGTTCCGGTTTTCTGTACCAGGCATGATTAATGAATTTACTTCAGTCTTAAAGTACTCTCCATTCGCTTATACCGTCGGTATTCCTGAAATTACAAAGCAAGCTATTGCCTTAACTTCCACTACTTTGCGTGGAGTTGAAGTGTATCTTGCAGTGGGCATTCTGTATTTTGCGATCTACCGAATTTTATTGATAGGCATTCAGTTAATCAATCGACATTACCAAATTCCAGGATTAGGAAAAGCATGAATAACTTAATCATTAGAGCATCCGAGGTTTCGTCATGTCATTAATACAAGTTCGTGATCTTAAAAAAGTTTACGGCGAGCAAGTCGTTCTATCAGATATTAATTTTGATGTAGAGGATGGGGCAGTTCGTGTCTTAATGGGCACCTCTGGATCAGGAAAGTCAACGATATTGCATTGCCTGAATCGCCTTGCAGATCCTACTTCTGGATCTATTTTGTTTCGCGGTAAAGAGGTTGCAGGCCCCGGTGTAGATGTGAGGGCTTTGCGTAAGCAGATTGGTTTCGTATTCCAGCAATTTGCCCTGTATAGCCATTTGACTGTTTTAGAAAATGTAACTTTGGCCCTAAAAGTTCTCGAAGGTATGAAATTGCCGGAGGCAAATGAGAAGGCTTTGGATACTCTGGCTAAATTCGATATGTCTATTCATCAACATAAATATCCAGCTCAGCTTTCTGGAGGTCAACAGCAGCGGGTAGCGATTGCACGAGCGTTAGCGATGGATCCGGCTGTGCTTGTTTTAGATGAGCCAACTTCGGCTCTTGATCCCATTATGTCGCGCGATGTTGCTGATTTGATTAATCGTCTTCATGATGCTGGTATTACGATGCTTTGCGTTACGCATGATTTGGCGCTTGCACAAAACATTTCTGATACGGTCATGTTCTTAGATAAGGGAGTCATTCGTGCTGATGACAAGATTTCCACCTTGATGAGCAATACAACTGATCCTGATATTCAGGCATTCTTTGGCAAAAAGGATGGCATGAAATGAACGCATGGAAGATCTTTGAGACAGATCTTATTACCCAAATGCCATTAATCTTGGCGGGTCTTGTTAACACATTGAAGTTGGCAGGGCTCATCAGCGTTACCGGATTATTACTTGGGATTGTGGTTTTTTATCTTTCAATTAGCAAAAATTTCTTCATTCGTACTGCGACGAATTCTTATATTTCATTTTTCATCGGCATGCCCTTGATTGTCCTATTATTCTTGATGTACTACGGGCTGCCTCAATGGGGTCTCCGAATGGATCCTTTTGAGGTTGCTGCTATTGGTTTCACATTGAATGTAGCCGCCTATAACTCTGCCTATATGAAGACCGCCTATAACGGATTAAATTTTATACAGCTTGATGCTGCTGCGGCACAAGGGTTTAGCCCTTTTCAGATCTTTAGGCTGATCACCTTGCCTCAAGTCCTTCGACTGTCAGTCCCAGCGCTCACCAATCAAGTTATTGGTAATTTAAAGGACAGCTCAGTTGCTTTTCTCATACAGTACACCGAGTTTTTTGCCCGCATGCAAGAGTTAGCTGCTAGCAACTTTCAATTCTTTAAAGCCTACTTACTGACAGCAATTGTCTATCTTGCCCTAGTGTCCTTGATCGTCTTATTTGCCAGGGCAATTGAGAGAAGGGTAGTTTTCCCTACCCAATAATTTTGATATAAAAAAAGTGACCCTAAGGTCACTTTTTACTGAATCAAGAATTCACTTACTTCGATGTTGGCATAACAAACTCAGCACCCTTAGCAATACTTTCTGGCCAGCGCTGCATAACGCTCTTTTGCTTCGTATAGAAACGTACGCCTTCTTTACCGTAAGCATGCATGTCTCCAAAAATGGATTTTTTCCATCCACCAAAGCCATGCCATGCCATAGGCACAGGAATAGGCACATTTATACCAACCATGCCAACTTGAACACGTCTGGCAAATTCACGTGCAATATTGCCATCACTGGTAAAGCACGCGACACCATTACCAAACTCACAAGAGTTCACTAAATTTAGTGCTTCAGTAAAGTTCGCTACTCGCACACATGACAGTACGGGGCCAAAAATTTCCTCTAAGTAGATCTTCATGTCAGGAGTCACATTATCAAACAAGGTGCCGCCTATGAAGAAGCCATTTTCATTGCCGGGGACTTTCAAACCACGTCCATCCACTAAGAGTTTGGCACCCGAAGCTACGCCACTTTCAATGTATCCAGTAATGCGATCTAATGCAGCCTTTGTCACTATTGGGCCCATTTCGGCATCCAGCTCCATGCCATTTTTTACTTTTAAAGTTTTAGTGCGCTCGATCAGTTTCGGCATAATTTTTTCAGCCACATCACCTACTAGAACAGCTACAGAAATTGCCATGCAGCGCTCACCAGCTGAGCCATAGGCGGCACCCATTAATGCATCAATTGCTTTATCAATATCTGCATCAGGCATGATCACCATATGATTCTTTGCCCCACCCAAAGCCTGTGAGCGTTTTCCAAAATGGGCGCAACGCTCATAAATGTAATTAGCAATTGGAGTTGAGCCAACGAAACTGACTGCTTTGACATCTGGATTTTCAATTAAAGCATCTACTGCTTCTTTATCGCCTTGCACTACGTTGAAGACACCATCCGGTAAGCCAGCTTCTTTTAAGAGCTTTGCCATAAACAGTGAAGCAGAAGGATCGGTAGGGCTTGGTTTAAGAATAAAAGTATTGCCACAGGCTATTGCCACTGGGTACATCCACATCGGCACCATTACCGGAAAGTTAAATGGAGTGATTCCAGCAACAACGCCAATTGGTTGACGCATGACCCAGTTATCAATATCTGTAGACACTTGTTCGGTGTAGTCGCCTTTTAGTAACTCTGGAATGCCGGTAGCAAATTCTAGGATTTCGATACCGCGAACGACTTCGCCCTGTGCGTCTGTAAACACTTTGCCATGTTCCGCCGTAATAATGGCAGCTAATTCATCCCGATTGGCATTGAGTAGCTCTAGAAACTTGAACATAATCCGTGCACGACGCAATGGGCTGGTTTGACTCCAGCTCGCAAAGGCCTCTTGTGCAACCCCTACAACTGCATCAACCTCCTTGCGGCTAGCTAAAGCTACCTTACGGGCTACAGAGCCCATTGCAGGGTTGTATACGTCTGCAAAACGTCCATCCTTAGGGTTGATGAGCTTACCGCCAACATAGTGGCCAATATCGTCTTTTGATACAAAAGCTTGTGGTGCATTCATAGTCATTTATGCTTATTATTTCAAGGAAGTTAAATAAAAATTGAAGACAATCAGCCCAATAGGCTGCAGGACTTCGCTGTCTCGTTTATTCTGCGTTTTTGCTATTTTATCGCTATAAGTCAATTTTGGTTATTTGTTACATTTTGTAAGTTTTTATAAGGTCTGCAATGAGTCTTCTTTTCTCTGAATACACCCTCAATAGCCCCCGGGGGCCATTAATTTTAGCGAATCGGGTCGTAGTAGCCCCGATGTGCCAGTACTCGTCGGTAAACGGGGAGGCAACTGACTGGCATCTAATGCATTGGGGAAACTTGCTCAATAGCGGAGCCGGACTATTCATTATTGAAGCTACTGGGGTCACTCCAGAAGGGCGTATTACGCCTGCTTGCCTAGGCTTATGGGATGACCGTACTGAGGCCGCGCTTCAAGATAAATTGGTCAGGGCCCGTAAATTGGCGCCAGCCACACCAGTATTTATTCAACTTGCGCACGCAGGTCGTAAGGCTTCAAGTGCCACCCCTTGGGATGGCGGACAATTACTCTCGGTCGATCAAGGCGGATGGGAGACAGGAGCTCCATCTGCTATTCCGCAGTTGGAGGGCGAACGCTTACCGCATGAGCTAAGTAAGCAAGAGTTACAGGAGTTAATCGACGCTTTTGTCATCGCAGCAAAACGCTCCGACAGAATTGGGGTTGATGGTATTGAGTTGCATGGCGCCCATGGATATCTGCTACATCAGTTTTTATCCCCAATATCCAATCATCGTACTGACGAATATGGCGGCACATTTGAGAATCGAATTCGCTTTCCGTTAGAGCTCTTTAAGGCGGTTAGAGCTGCATATCAAGGCGTTTTGGGCATTCGGATTTCCGCTAGCGATTGGATTGAAGGGGGATGGACTCCAGAAGAAACGGCTGATTTTGCCGCACAGCTTAAATCTTTTGGGGCTAACTTTGTTCATATCTCTTCAGGCGGCATTTCACCTTCTCAAAAAATTGCAATTGGGCCTCACTATCAGGTGCCCTTTGCCAGAATTGTTAAAGATAAATCAGGCCTACCAACGATGACTGTAGGATTAATTACTGATCCTCATCAAGCAGAAGAAATACTGCAAAAGGGTGATGCGGATTTAATTGCACTAGCTAGAGCGTTCTTATATAAGCCACGCTGGGCTTGGGAAGCAGCTGCAGCTCTTGCAGGCACAGTACCGTCCAATGAGCGCTACTGGCGTTGTTTACCAAGGGAAGCTCAAGCAATATTTGGTAATGTCAAAATTGGTCAACGATAATTTTATAAATAAACAAGAAAAGTAAACGGGAGATTTATATGAAACAGCTTCATTTTGTAAAGTCAACGCTGCTTGCTATGAGTGCCTGTGTGATTGCTGGCGTGGCTCAAGCGCAATCATTTCCAGATAGGCCAATTACACTAGTGGTGCCAAATCCTCCGGGTGGCCTAGTGGATACCTCAGCACGCTTATTGAGCGAGCCTTTGGCTAGAGTGATTGGGCAACCAGTCGTAGTTGATAACAAGCCCGGCGCAAGTGGTAACACTGCGTATCAATATGTCGCAAAATCAAAACCTGATGGTTACACCTTGTTGATTTCGTATTCTGGCTATCATGTTGCTAATCCAGCGCTGATGGATAAACTTCAATGGGATCCCATTAAAGATTTTTCACCCATAGCGCTATTAACTGTGTCAACTAATGTGATTGCGGTGCATCCCTCAGTGCCTGTAAATAACCTAAAAGAGTTGATTGCATATGCAAAGGCCAATCCGGGTAAGCTCAATTATGCGTCCCAAGGGAATGGTTCAGTCTCACATATTGGAACGGAGATATTTAAGCAATCGACAGGCATTGACATGGTGCACGTACCCT
>CANIMS010000075.1 GCA_947468785.1 Betaproteobacteria bacterium | reverse complement strand
GGAATGCCGAGTTGTTTATCGCTTAAATTTAACCCACTAATTTCTGCTTGTATTTGCGCTGTAGCTTTCAGTAATAATGGCGTATGTGAAGGTATCGTAACAAGAAGTCTTTTAACCCAAGCTCCAGACTCTTCAAGTAATTTCTCATAGATACTTATCTCCTGAATGGATCCGGCAATAACAAAGTGATCATCCTCGTTATAAATTGCAATATAGCAATGTGAACCATTCAAATGCTTTAGTAATGACGACTTTGAGACTCCTTTTACAGCCAGCATGCCACTATGAGTTGGGGCAAAATTTTCCATTGACTCGCAACGTAATTTACATAACCTTGCTAAGGCCTTAAGGTCCATCGCCTCGGAGCAGCCTAAGGCGCTGACCTCACCTGCACTATAGCCGGCAACATAGTTTGGTTTGGGTAAGCCATCTCTTATAGCCTCCCAATTTGCTAATGCCGTCGCGATTGTGAGGGGTTGCGAAAACTGGTTCAAAGTTAAATCTAATTTACCGCTCTCTACAGAAAGCATATTCCAATTAAATTCATTAGAAAAAGTATCAATGACTACAGTTGCCTTGGGAGATTGTTTGGAAAATGCAAATACTTCTGCGTCTAGTGAACCCTGTCCAGAGCAAACGATAGCAAATTTATTCATCAACTTTCAATTCGATGAATAAATAAACAGGCACTTAATAAATCAGCGCAACCTCCTGGGCTTAAATTAAATGCTATCAATTGCCGATGAACATTTAATGCCCTAACATCCCAGCTCTTAAGATGAATGCCGCCTTCATCTAAGAAGGCTTGAGCTAATCCTTGGGCACGCTCAAGGCCCTCTCGGCCTCCTCTATGAAGTAGATTGCTATCCTCTACATTCGCAAGCAGTGTAAAGAAAGTTTGTATGCAAGCTAACTGATGGCTTGAAGTCATCGTAAGCACATTGCGATAGACTGGCAAACCTAGTTTATAAACAGATGGGTATCCTGATAGAACCTCTTTAATTGCTCCGCCAACTTGATATATGGATGCCACTCTGGATCCATGACTATTTTCCTTGCGACGATGTAAGGCAAGCTCTTCACCCCAAATTTTCATCGTAATTTCACCTAAAGTTAGGGAAGTATCAGTCTGGCTATATCTGTAGGCAGCAGCTGCAGCCAGCATACCTAAATTAAAAATTGCCCCACGATGTGTATTCACCCCAGCAGTTGCACGCAGCATTCTAGCCTCAGCAGCTAGGCCAGCCGAACGTAAGAATTCAAAGTTTGCACCCTCCAAGCCAAGACTAGCAATGTGGTAAAAATAATGTCGCAAAGATACGATACTCGAATAAAAAGTATTGGCATCCATATCTTGATGACTACCTGAATCGACCAAGCTCACCAAACCAGGCTTGGGATAAGTAACTAACTCATGCCATAGAGATTGCACTGCACAGTTACGAATTTTCCTCAGGTATTGCACAGCATTCTGTTGCATTACTTGTGTATTTTCTTCAACTAGATGGTCAATACAACTAGGGAGCATTAAATTCCTCTATCACCTGATATCTAGACATCATCTTAGGTCCTAAATCTGTCTTTATAAGCAATTCAGTTGCATTGCTTGCAAACTCTTTCCAGCTAACTGAGTAAGCATTCAGGAATTCGAATTCGCCATCTAAGCGTAAGTCAATTTCTTCGGATAGGCTACATAGTTCTTTTGCTAATTTGGATAAATCACAATTTTGAGCAGGTGAAATTAAGAGATCAATATCTGAATTCTCAGTCATATAACTTTCACCACCTTCATAACTCCAAAATACAGAGCCAAATACCTGGATCTGAATTGGATAATCCGCCAATCTAGAAAGCATACTCTTCACTTTTTCGACCATGCTCGAAGGAAATGTACTCATAACCACCTGAATACTTAAAGGCTCATCAATTTTTAGAACGGCTGTTGAATCAACCTGAAGATTTAGACGCTTTTTTGGCGCTTCAGGAAGATGTAACATTAATCCCAAAGGCAATAGGTTTTCATTACCATGATCACAAGGGTTTACAGCCCTTCCCACTAGAGGCCTTCCTGACATAACCCAATTTTCAACAAAGGAACGTTCTACTAAAGGGATCTCACTAAGGCCTCTTATCGAAGCGATGCTTGCTGGTTTTATCCAAACTCGACGATGCCGCCAGCATTTGAACTTATCCATTCAAACTTCTCAACAAGCTTTAATAATTGATTCAATAATCGTGTGAGCCATATTCCTCCCGCCCCTCTCATGCCCTAGCTTTGCCCTATTATCAATCGTCGATTTGTTGCTAATTGCGCTCTCAACTAAAGAGGCCAAATGGGCATCGTCGATGTTCTCTAGTGCTCCAAGTGCTACGTAATTTTCTACTCCAGGCCCAAAGATAGAAGAGCTTTTACATAATTCTTGCAATCTCTCTAATGGGATTTGTGTAATTCGCGACATTGCCGGTAAGGCCATAACCCGAATCTGCGCATCCGAAAGAGCAAAGGACTGATCAGCAATCATCCCCAGCGCAAGATATCCTCCGCTAACAGCTTCGTTATAAATAATACTAATGATTCTATGACCCCGATCTCTAGCCAACTCAAAACATTTAGAGAGATGGGAAAGGTATCCTGCATTACCTAGCAATTCATCTCGGCGCGATAACTGTTGACCTTGGGTATCCACTAGGATGATGATAGGCAACTCAGGAGAGTGCTGCACTATATCTAGAACTTTGCCGGCTAACTCAAAAGCCAAATCAACGCCTACTGCTGCTTGATTTACTGTGCCAATCAAAGCAACGTCTCCCTGGGAAGTATTAGCTGTGCCTGATACCAAGTCACCATGGATAGAAATCTTATAGCCTAAAGGAAAAACTTTGCTACAAATTTGATTGATCTTATCCATTTTCGCGCACTTGATTTGCAATCGTCATAAAAGCATCAAAATCTAAAGAAGGAATATCTACAGGATTTGCGATACCCAAATCCCTCCATATATCTAATGCATCCTCAGCCTTGCCATATTTTCTCAAACGCTCACCTAAATGTTGATGCTCAGCCATTACAGTATCTAAATTTATAGGAATTGGCTTATTGAAATATTGCATCAGAGCATTACGAATATCTTGGATTTGATCCTTAACAAAGGTTTGCGCCTCATTAATTAAGTATCGGTGCTTCCCCCCCATGGTTCGCCAAACTAGCGCACGATCTCTAGCATCAAATTCTTCAACCCCTTTTTGTGACTCAATCACTTCAGGCCCAGAAACCGATAGACGTCCTTCTTCTGTGATTACTATGTAGTCGCAGCAACGAGAAATAATGCCAATTCCTCCGTATACGCCATTTGCACCAGCCGAAACAACAATGAGAGGAACACCAGCTTTGCGAGCATTAAACATAGCCCTTTGAATTTCAGAAATTGCTATTAGCCCTGCATTTGCTTCGTGTAAGCGTACTCCCCCAGTATCAAACAACAAAACTACTGCTGCTGGCTTACGAAGTGCAGCTCGCTCGAGAAGCCCCGTTAACTTTGCCCCATGCACTTCTCCTACGGCACCCCCCATAAAACCGGGTTCTTGGGCGGCGATATAGATGTTTTGACCACCAATAGCACCTTCACCAATAATGACTCCATCATCAAATGAAACTGGCATACCCAAGCTTTTTAAGTGTGGGCTAAATACCCTCTCTGATGGAGGCAAATACTCTTGAAATGTATCAGCGTCCAATATTGCAAGTACTCGCTGGCGAGCAGTGGATTCTCTAATTCCAACTGTATTTTCAATCCTCATATTGGGCCTTCCACTGCTGTGCTGCTTGCATCAATCTCAGCTGCACTACTGCTGGTGTTGCACCGCCATCATTAATAGTAATGAGGGTATTAGAGAATTTTTGTTGTTCAGAAAAATCTCTCAGCACGGCTTGCCATGTATTAGCAAATCCACTTACTGAAGTTTCAACAAAAAATCTACTTTTTCCATTTAGCTCGGCATCCTCTAATAAAATTTCTAAATTACCCGACCCCACAACTCCAACAATAATTGGGGTCATGTTTTTTCGCACTCTGAGAATATTCCAGGGGCCAAACTCATAGCTTAATGATTCCATTTTTACCAATTCCTAAATCGTTTAGGGGGTTTGTACAAACCATCAGACCAGCTCACTAAATCTTTAATTGAACGGGCAGCCAATAAATTTCTAGTTGCCATGCGCGGATCAATCCCTAATTCTTGTGGGCGCTGAATAATGCCCCTTGCAATGAGAGATTCCACTTGATCCCTGTTGCGATTAAGGCCTACCGGCGTGTATCCAGCAACACCACGAATAGCCTGCCCTCTTTCTTGAAGATTTTTACATTTATGAAGATGGGCAATGCCCTCTTCGGTCACAAGGTGCGTAATATCGTCTCCATAGACCATTACGGGCGGTAAATCTAACTGAAAATCCTCCATAAGCTGCCAAGCATCTAAGCGCTCGACGAAGGTGGGCTGCATTTTCTCCTTAAATGTCTCCACTATCTGCACTACCAGCTTTCTACCGCGAGGCATGGTTGCATTCTCTGGCTTCATGCTTTCTTTACCAGCCATCAACCAAGCCTTACTAGAGTGTCTTCTCGCTCTTGAATCAGAGCCAAAATTCGGGGCGCCTCCAAAACCAGCAATTCGATTCAATGTTGCAGTTGATGAGTTTCCTTCAACATCAATTTGCAAAGTTGAGCCAATAAATAAATCGGCGTAGTGGCCCGCTAGCTGACAAAAAGCACGATTTGATCGCATTGAGCCATCAGGCCCATTAAAGAAAATATCGGGGCGAGCTGTAATGTAATCCTCCATCCCCAATTCAGATCCTGCACAATGGATATTCTTAACAAAACCTGACTCAATTGCTGGAATTAATGTTGGACAAGGATTAACGCTCATATATTCACAGATCTTGCCCCTCAATCCGAGTGATTCCGCATAGGTTGGCAATATCAATTCAATTGCAGCAGTATCAAAGCCAATACCATGATTTAAGCGATTAATGCCATATGGCTCATAGATGCCCTTGATGACCATCATGGCCATTAAAATTTGTACTTCTGTGATTAAAGCAGGATCACGAGTAAAGATAGGCTCTATGTAATGAGGTCTAGGAGCCTGAACTACAAAAGATACCCAATCACATGGAATATCAATTCTAGGAATTTCATCAACTAATTCATTTACCTGAACGATTACCACTCCATTTTTAAATGCTGTAGCTTCAACAATAGGCGGCGTATCTTCTGTATTAAATCCGGTATACACATTACCGTGCTTATCAGCACTTTGTGCCGCAATGATTGATACTCTAGGGGTGAGATCTACAAAATATCGACTATATAACTCGAGGTATGTATGAATCGCACCGACTTCAACAATATTTTCCTTTATTAGACGTCCGAGACGAATACCCTGCTCACCTGAATAGCAAAAATCGAGTTTTTTAGCGATCCCTTTTTCAAAAATATCCAAGTGGGTCGCTAGTGCAATATTAGACTGCACAATATGCAGATTATTAATCTTGCCGGGATCTATGAGCGTTAATTGCTCTGAGAGAAAATCTGCATGCTTTTGATTATTACCCTCAACGCATACCTTATCGCCTGACTCAATGACAGCCTCAAAAAGGCGAACTACATCATCATTTCGAACAATCTTAGAATCCGTGATGTGGCTAGCACGCTCTAGGCGACTACGCTTATTTCGTAGCAACGTATCCCAAAGCTTTTCTTCTACCAACATGCTTAGGTATCCAGAGTTATCTTCGCTTCACGAATTAATGAGCCCCATTTACGATAATCATCCTGAATGAGTGCCAAAATTTCTGTAGGAGTTTTGTAAATGATCTCGTCATTACCAAGTTTCTTTAATTCTCCAACAACAGATTGATCTCCAATCATTGTTTTAAAATCTGCTTGTAATTTACTAGCTACAGTTGGCGGTAGCTTTGTAGGGCCCATCACCATAAAGCGTAGCACTGCCTCATAACCTTTAAGACCCTGCTCCGCAATACTGGGGACATTAGGCAATGATGCTGATCTCGTTAATGAAGTGACGCCAAGTGGGCGAGCTTTACCTGCTGAAATCATTTGTAGTGCTGGGCCAATAGTTGCAAACATGATTGGTACTTGGCCGCCAATGAGATCTGTTAGTGCAGGACCAGCACCTTTATAAGGAACGTGAACTATAGAAACACCGGCTTTAAACTTAAATAGTTCGCCGGCAAGATGATGCACAGATCCCACACCTGAGCTCGCGTAACTTAACTGCCCTGGTTTTGCTTTTGCCAGCGCAATTAACTCCTGAACATTTTTAACATCAAGCTCTGGATTTACTATTAATACTAAGCCTGTAGTACATACGTAAGACAAGGGCGTGAAATCAGTTAGCGGATCGTATGCGACCTTACGTAAATTTGGCGCTATACAGAGAGGACCCGTATCTACAAGTCCAAGCGTATAGCCATCTGGATTTGACTTTGCTACAAATTCAGCACCGATAGATGCTCCTGCACCTGGCTTGTAATCGATAATCACAGATTGCTTGATGATCTGTTCAAGCGGTCTAGTAATTATCCTAGCGGTTGCATCACTTGCACCTCCAGTGGTGTAGCCCAAAACTAATTTAATCGACCTATCTGGCCAACCTTGACTCCAGGAGCTCAAAGAATTTAAGCCAGCAGCAAATCCCAATAGAAGCTTGATAACACTTCTTCTCTTTATCTCCATCGTCATCTCCGTTTTTTAACATCTAGTATGTTACTAATATACTAAAGAAATGTTAGGTTTGATCTAGATCAAAGCTAAGGTTTTACCCTGACTTCATCTCAGCATTAAAAAAGAGGTTTGGCCTAATGGATAGGCTAGATGCCAGGTCAAAGGGTCTAGATTGCTCTGTTTTCTTTAGGAAAAATAATTGCGCCAATTACGGTAAGTAAACTCAGTCCAGCAATAGCCTTTAGCATTAAATCAAAGCCGTCTAGGTTGTAAAGAATAGAAACCAATCCTACGGATAGTCCTGCGGCAGTAAATCCTAAAAAGTATCTTGCCGCATAAGCGCGGCCCCTCCACTCATCGGCCGTATATTTGCCAAGCATCGTATCGTTTACTGTAACTTGTCCAAAAATACCAACAATAAATAAAATCGCCAAAAAAATTAATAAATAATCACTCATTGATGAGGCCAAATAAAGCGTTGGAACAATCATGATCGCTAAGGGTAAAAATACATTTTTAAGTGGGTACTTATCTAGTAAG
>CANIMS010000074.1 GCA_947468785.1 Betaproteobacteria bacterium | reverse complement strand
TTTCGGTTGCCTTTAATAATGCTCTAAAAGAACAAAAACACTCTACATCTAATGTGATCCATATTTCACAATTGAAACAGGTTCTGCCAAAAGCCCAGTGGCTCATCCTAGCTTGCCCTCTTAGTAAAGAAACCCGCAATTTGATCGATCAAGCGGCAATTCAGGTATTGCCCGATGGTGCTTATATCGTTAATGTTGCTCGCGGAGAAATTATTTGCGAACCTGAATTGATTGCTGCCTTACAAAGCAAGAAATTAGGTGGCGCCTATTTGGATGTCTTTGCTTCTGAGCCATTAGCCGCAGATTCTCCATTGTGGAGCATGGAAAATGTCATTGTTACCCCTCATTCAGCTGGGCACTCAGCAGGAAATGAGGCAAGAGTTTTGGAGTTGTTTGTTGAAAACTTGCGCTTGTTTTCTAAAGGACAAGTTTTAAAAAATCAGATCGCAGCTTAATTTCATTCCCCATTCATTTTTAATAATCGAGTAATTTATATGCCTCACATGCCAGCCTCTTCTGCTTTATCTCGTTTTCGCGTGATTGATTTAACCCAGGTGCGCGCAGGCCCTACCGCTTGTCGTCAATTAGCAGATTGGGGTGCTGACGTTATTCAAGTGCAAATGCCAGATCATATGCGTGGTGATGACACCTTGGGTGGTCAAGATGGTTCTGATTACCAATACACCCATCGTAATAAGCGCTCGATTACGCTCAATCTGAAAGAGCCAGAAGGTATTGCTATTTTGAAGCGCTTAATTGCGAGTGCTGATGTAGTGGTTGAAAACTTTCGTCCAGATGTGAAGACTCGTTTAGGTATTGATTACGATAGCCTTAGTAAAGATCATCCAGGCTTGGTGTATGCCAGTATTTCGGGTTTTGGGCAAAGTGGTCCATTAGCGCAGCGTCCAGGTTTTGATCAAATCGCACAGGGTATGAGTGGCTTGATGTCAGTCACTGGTAAAGCGGGTGATGGTCCGATGCGAGTAGGTATTCCGATTGCAGATTTATGTGCAGGCGTCTTCGCCGCGCAAGGCGTGTTGGTTGCTTTATTAGAGCGCGATGCATCGGGCAAAGGGCAGTGGTTACATACTTCATTGCTGGAATCGATGATCTATATGATGGATTTTCAGAACTCTCGCTGGTTAATAGATGGTGATATTCCAACTCAGGCTGGTAATTACCATCCGACCAGTATTCCTACCGGTGTTTATAAGGCCAAAGATGGCTATATGAATATCGCGGTATTTGGTTCAAAGATTTGGGAGCGCTTCTGCGACATTCTTGGAGCCCCTGAATGGGTTACCGATGAGCGTTATAAAGATAAGCAAGGTAGGTCGATTAATCGCGATTCGATTAATGCCGAAATTAATCGACGCTTAGCAGCTCAGGATTGTGCATATTGGGTTGAGCGTTTTAATGAGGGTGGAGTTGCTTGCGGTCTCATTAATGATGTAAAAGGCGTTTTTGAAGAGCCTCAAGTTCAGCACCTAGGAATAGTGAAAGATGTGGTGTCCATTCATCATGGCCCACAAAAGATGGTTGGTCAGCCAGTGCAGCTGCAGAGAACCCCCAGTACGATAGTACGGTCCGCTCCAAAACGTGGGGAGCATAGCGAAGAAATTTTAAAAGAACTTGGTTTAGAGGCAGGCGAGCTCTCAAGCCTCAAATCAAAAGGAGTTTATTGATGAGTAATGTTGTGTATAAATCGATTACCGAGCGAGTGAAGGTTTGGCTAGACGAGGATGGCAGTACCCTACAAATTCAATTTAATAATCCAGAGCGTCACAATGCACTCTCCGTAGATATGTGGGAGGCCGTTGTGCCCCTATTAAAGACGGCCGAGGAGGATGATCGCATTCGCTTAGTGGTCTTCACTGGTGCAGGTGAAAAAGCCTTTGTTTCTGGTGCAGACATTACTCAGTTTGCAGATATGCGAGCTGCTCAGGAAGCAGTGGCTCGATATGAGTCAATGGCCGAACAAGCTCTGATGGGTATCTACCATTTCAGCAAACCAACTTTGGCATGTATTCGCGGCTACTGTATTGGTGGTGGCGTTAATGTGGCAATGAGTTGCGACATTCGTATTGCTAGTAGCGATTCAGTATTCGCTATTCCTGCCGCGCGTTTAGGTCTGGGATATCGTTACTCCGCTTTGAAGAATTTAGTCGACTTGGTTGGTCCTGCGATGGCAAAAGATCTCTTCTTTACTGCTCGAAGGATCGATGCAAAGGAAGCCCGTGAGATTGGTTTAATAACCCGCGTATCTGAGCCTGGTGATTTGCTTGCTTTACAAGCCGAATATAAACAGGCTTTAGCAGCGAATGCTCCTATTACAGTCCTTGCAGGAAAAGCGATTATTGCTGAAATCCTGAAAGCCTCCCCAGAAATTGATCATGATAAATGTCGTCAGCTCATTCATAACTGCTTTGACAGCGAAGATTATTCTGAAGGACGCCGTGCCTTTATGGAAAAACGTAAACCGGTATTCCGTGGTAAATAACAATAGTAAAAGGTAGAAGATGAAGTCATATTGGATGCAAAGTGATGGCGTAAATGCCGATATCAATCTGCGCGATGTTGAGCGACCAGTGCCTAGCCAGAATCAGTTATTAATTCGGGTTAAAGCAGCCGGTTTAAATCGTGGTGAATTTATTCTCAGTCATGGTCTGCATAAAGCAGGCACTGCCAAGCAAATTGGTATGGAGGCAGCAGGTGAGGTGGTGAGTTGTGGACCTGGTGTTACTGGCTTCAAGCCAGGTGATCGAGTGATGGGACGCTGCCCAGGGGCCTTTGCTGAGTTCGCTTTAATGTCTGAACCAGAAACGATGATGATGCCTACTACCTTGAATTGGAATCAGGCAGCCGCAATCCCACTAACATCATTGGTTGTGTTTGATATGTTGGTAGTCCAAGGCCAATTAAAACCGGGTGAATGGGTTTTTATTACTGGAGTCACTTCCGGTGTTGGTGTCTCTGCCTTATCTATGGCAAAAGCATTAGGCGCAAAAGTGATTGGCACTTCAGGTTCTCAAGAGAAGTTAGATGAGCTTAGTGCTTTAGGCTTAGATCTTGGAATTTGTACACGGGCACCCGATTTTTATGACGTCTTGATGAAGGCCACTGATGGCAAGGGTGTAGACCTAGTGGTGAATACTGTAGGAGGCTCTGTATTTGCTGAATGTATTCGGGCGATGGCTTTTCAGGGTCGCTTAGCTACTGTGGGTTATGTAGACGGCGTATTAAAAGCAGAGATGGATATTGAAGCTCTGCATGCTAAGCGTTTGAAATTATTTGGTGTATCGAATAAGTTACGTACTGCAGAGCAAAGAGCTGAAGCAATGCCTGATTTTAAAAAGCGCATTCTTCCTCTGATTGAATCTAAGAAGATTGTCCCTTTTATTTATCGAACTCTTCCTTTTGAGAAATTGCTTGAAGCAAAGGCCATGATGGATACAAATCAGCACCTTGGAAAAATTATATTGGCAGGAACACAGGAGGAAACTTAATGTCTCAATGTAAATTATTACTGCTTGCCGTATTAGGAATTGCTTCCCTCAATATCAATGCCCAACCTTATCCTAATAAGCCTATTAAATTAATTGTAGGTTTTGCGCCAGGCGGTGCGGCAGATTATGTTGCTCGCAATATCAGCGTGCCCTTAGGCCAGGCCTTGGGCCAGTCTATTGTGATTGAAAATAAGCCAGGTGCTGGCTCAAGCATTGCCGCTGAGCAAGTAGTCAAGTCTGCTCCAGATGGATACACCATCCTCATCGCTAGTCCTAGTAGTATTTCTGTGAATCCAGCACTCAATCCCAAGCTAGGATACAAGCCAAGCGATCTGCAGCCGATCAGTAAAATTACGAGCTCACCAGTAGTGATTGCTGTTAACCCTGGAACTGGGATTAATTCTGTAAAAGAGTTAATTGCTAAAGCAAAACAAGATCCAGGCGCATTGAATTACGCTACTTCTGGAAATGGTTCGGCTCCCCACTTAGCAGCTGCATTATTTGGTCAGATTGCCGATGTAAAAATGACACACATTCCTTTTCGAGGCGGATCTTTGGCGATTCAGTCAGTAATTGCTGGAGATACGCAACTCACATTTGGCACTCCCCCTTCGGTTTTACCGATGATTCAGGCGGGGCGTTTAAAAGGCCTAGCTATTTCTGCTAAAGAGCGCTCACCACTTGCGCCAGGTCTTCCCGGAATGCGTGAGGCGGGCCTTCCAGATTACGCCATTGAGTTTTGGTATGGGCTATTTGTACCCGCTGGCACTCCTCCAGCTATTGTGCAAAAGTTATTTGAGGCTACTCAAGAGGCCTTAAAGCAGTCTAATGTCAAAGCTTCTTTGGCAAGAGAAGGTACGGATGTTTCGCTTTCTACCTCACCAGCACAGTTTGCAAAATTTTTAGCTGAAGATGAAAAATTTTGGGTGAGGCTGGTTAAGAGTGCTGAAGTCACCGTAGATTAACAATAATCAATAACAATAAGACAAAACATGATGAAAATGAAGAGACTATTACTAACAGCATTTAGTGTGTTGAGCTTCAATGCTTATGCCGCATATCCTGATAAGCCTATTACGCTGGTAGTGCCTGTGCCACCAGGCGGAATTTTGGATGCAGTAGCACGCATGATTGCTCCTGAGATGACAAAAATTTTGGGGCAGCCCATTGTGATTGAGAATAAAACCGGAGCTGGCGGCAATATTGCTGCTACGGCAGTAGCAAAATCAGCTCCTGATGGATATACCTTACTTTTGGGGTATTCCATGTTCCATGTGGCTAATCCATCCATGTATGCAAACTTAGCATGGGATCCGATTAGAGACTTTGCCCCAGTGAGTATGTTGGTGGTCTCACCGCATGTGCTTGCTGTTAATCCTTCTGTGCCAGTCAATACGCTGCAAGAGTTAGTTAACTATGCCAAGGCAAATCCTGGCAAGCTCAATTACGCTACATCTGGCAATGGCTCAGTACCTCATATTGGTGTGGAGCTGTTTAAGCAGCAAAACCAATTGAATATTACTCATGTTCCTTATCGTGGAGCTGGTCCAGCAATGCTAGACGTGATTGCGGGTAATGTGCAGATGACTGTTGCAACGCCGCCATCCCTGATGCAGTTTGTGCAACAAGGAAAGATGCGGGCTTTAGCGGTAGCAGCCAAGAAGCGAATTCCGCAAATGCCTGATGTACCAACTTCTGCTGAGGCTGGCTTTCCTGGTTTTGAGTTAGAAGCATGGATTGGATTATTGGCTCCAGCTGGAACACCTGCGGCTGTTATTGCTACGCTAAATGATGCAGCAAGAAATACACTCAATAATCCACAAGTGAAATTGGCTCTAGAGAAATCGGGCGTAGAGTTGCGTTATATGAATCCTACTCAGTTTGATGCCACGATTCGTAAAGATATTCAGTATTGGTCCAAAGTGATTAAGACTGCCAATATCACCGTAGATTAAATTACATCAAATATAAAAATACATCATATGAATACAGCGAATCAATGGATTGAACGAGCTAAGAAACTCGATTGCGCAGCAATCAGCGATGCGCTAGACCGCTCTGGAGTAGTAGGACAGTGTTATAAGATTGCTGCTTGCGATCCAAAATTCAGAATGGTCGGTCATGCCTATACTGTTCTCTATCGCTTAGCAAATCCCGATGAAGAGGGTAATGTGGGCGAGTACATCGATGATGTCCCACCAGGAAATGTGATCGTTATTGATAACCAAGGTCGTGATGAGATGACAACTTGGGGCAATATTTTGACGGAGATGGCACATCAAAGAAATATTGCCGGAACAGTGATTAATGGCATCAATCGCGATGTCTCTTTATGCCGAGAGTTGAACTACCCAATTTACAGCAGTGGTTATTGGATGCGAACCGGTAAAGGTCGAATTCAGTTAGTAGGCTTGCAGGTCCCGGTGAAGATGGGTGGTGTTGATGTTCATCCTGGAGATCTAGTCTGTGGCGACCCTGATGGGGTTGTAGTGGTGCCACAGGCACTGCAAGAGCAGGTCTTAACGTTTGCCGAGGAAATTGTTGCGAGAGAAAATCAAGTGAGAAAAAGTATTCGAGAGGGTATGCGGATGGATGAAGCTAGAAAGCTACAAAAATACCACCTCTTACAGAGTCAGAATTACGATAAGAAGTAACCCTTCACTTAATAACTTTTTAAGCGAGTGCTTTTACGGGTTTTTTCATAAAAGCTATTCGGTTTGGTTCTTACCCACTGAATAAACTTCTGCATATCGGGGTGCTCCCTGAGAATAGCGGCGTGATTCAAATGATTTGCTAATTCGGTTTCGGTAAATAGGGCATGTATTTGCTTATGGCAAATACGGTGCAAGTATTCAGTTGCTTTACCACCTTTTGATTTTGGTACTAAGTGGTGCGCATCCTTCTGTGAATCAGGAATGATTCTGTCGCATATTGGGCATAGTAGTACTAAATCCTGCTTAGCTAATGCAGGCTTAAGGGAGATTAGTTTTTTTCGAATAGTTCCTAACATGCACCAGTGCTCTTAAAGTTTGAGGCTCTGCTAGTTTAGTAAATAAGCCTTAAACTTGCTGAGTGTCAAAATTACTAAAACACTCCCTTTCTGAAGCAGACATTTCTCGTCTCATTGAGATGGCCTGGGAGGATCGCACCCCATTTGATGCCATTCAGAAAACATTTGACTTGTCAGAATCCCAGGTAATTGAGCTCATGCGTAGTCAATTAAAACGCTCATCGTTTGAGTTATGGAGGAAAAGAGTGACAGGAAGGGTAACCAAGCACGCCGAGCTCCGTAGCAAAGAGGTGCAGCGAGCATACTGTCCCACTCAATATAAGCCTAAGTGACAGTTGTGAAGCGATTAGTACTCATTTTAGGTGATCAGCTCGATCTTCAGAGTTCTGTCCTAAGGGATTTTGATCGAAAGACAGACGAGATCATTATGGTTGAGTCTAGCAATGAGGCTCAATATGTATGGACGCATAAAGCAAAGATTGCCTTATTCCTTTCGGCAATGCGGCACTTCGCACAGAAGTTAAGGGAACTCAAGTATCCGCTAATTTATATACAAGAATCCTCTTTGCCAATGATTGATGTTTTAAGGCAAGAGATGTTGAGTAAGAAAGTTACTCATCTTGTTTGTATAGAGCCTGGGGAGTGGCGCATCAGGCAGTCAATTGAGGCATTGGCATTAGAGCTCAAGGTAGATCTACAGATTCGTGAGGATGAACATTTTTATTGCACACCTCAAGAATTTAAGGATTGGGTAGCGGATAAAAAAGAAATTCGCCTTGAATACTTTTATCGCTTAATGCGTAAGCGGCACAATATCTTGCTTGATGGTGATGGTAATCCTGAGGGCGGCCAA
>CANIMS010000073.1 GCA_947468785.1 Betaproteobacteria bacterium | reverse complement strand
TCAGGGGGCGCCTTAAACATAATGTCTCCACTTTTAATTTATAGTTAGGCTGATTACAAAGATCTTACTTGTCAGCGCTTCTTTAAACAAGGTAACTAGACCCATATGAGACTATTTTTAATAACATTCTTGACAGTATTTCTACAGTTAATAGCTTCTGCTCAGGCAGCAGAGTATCCCAGTCGAACCATCAAAATGATTATTCCCTTCTCTCCTGGAGGTGGGTCTGATACCTTGGGTCGAGTTTTGGCTGAAAAAATGGGTAATGAGCTAGGGACATCTGTCATCGTTGAGAATAAGCCCGGCGCTTCCAGCATCATTGGAACAGAACTTGTCGCTAAGGCTGCTCCAGATGGCTATACCCTCTTGCTAACGAATGGTGCGATTGCAAGTAATCCAACTTTTTTCAAATTACCGTTTGATACACAGAGTTTGAGCGCTATTACAAAGGTAGCAAATGCGCCACAGTTATTGGTTGCAAATCCTGGCGTACCATTTAAAAATCTTAAAGAACTACTGGCTTATGCAAAAGCAAATCCGGGAAAGGTCACCATTGGTACTGCTGGTGCTGGGCAGATCTCGCATTTAGCTGCTGAGTTACTAGAAAAATCGAGTGGCACCGAGATGATCATGGTGCATTACAAAGGTAGCGGTGGAGCTTTAGCGGATTTACTGGGTGGTCAAATTAACATGTCATTTGGAACGGCGCCTGGCCTGATGCAGTTTATTCGTAGCGGAAAAGTGATTCCGATTGCAGTCTCTAGTGCCCAGCGCATGCCTACGTTGCCAAATGTTCCGAGTATTTCTGAGGTTCTGCCTGGTTATGATATTAGTAACTGGTTTGGAATTTTTGCGCCACCACAAACGCCTAAGCCAATTGTGGACAGGATTTATCAGGCTGTTCAAAAAGCCTTAGCCACCCCCGAGTTAAGCAAGAAATTTGGGGATGAGGGTTTTGATATTGTTGCTGTTCCACCAGATCGATTTGAAAGATCTTTTAAACAGGAGATTGTCTATTGGCAAAAATTTGCAAAAGACAATAATTTAAAAATCGATTAACAAAAATTAGTATCTACAGCGAGCATCACTTTTGTATTTAGTGAAATACACAATGAGGCTCGCATCAGACTTATATTTTGTGTAGTAGATAGTTGCCCTGGCATCGCTTTTATATTTCGTGAAAAACCATACACCAGGATCATTATCGGATTTATAGGCCGTCTCATAAACAATACAATTAGCATCTGATTGATATTGCGTGACATAAACCTTGGCGTCTGCATCTGAAGCGTAGTCCGTAATATAAATTTGGGCTGCTTGCGCCGAAAAGCCAAACAAGAGCCACACTAAGAAGATTGATTGAATGAGGTTTTTCAAGAGAGCCATTTAGGTAATGAGTTTTGGGTTAAGCGCTCTAATTCGCTCATCAATATAGTATCCGCCGTATTCGGTATAACGCAAATACTTACGCCCACATTCCTTACATTCGCACACATCAGAGCGGTTATATGGATGAAATTGAATAGAGATTGGAGCATCTTCTGACCAAATATTGGTTCCATGAGGATGATCTTCATCCCAGCATTCTTCTGCCCCATCTATTCTGAGGGTGCCAATTGTCTTAAGGGAGTTGAGATTAAAGGTGCCTGGGACAGTTTCCCAGCCTTTACAAACAAGGGGTGTGCAAGATAAGCAATTCTTTTTAGAGGGAATAGAACTCGCTATTTCAAGCAATTCACTACGATTTAACTCTTTAGGCATGTCCTGGTCAGTCAACTGAGATACGGTATATTGATATTCGTCAAACTGTACATGAAATTGGATTTTGCCTAATTTAGGAAAAGGTGTCTTATGAAACTCAAGTCTGCATTAATTGCCTTGCTTGCTACATTCGCTATCAATGGTTTTGCTGCTTATCCAGATAAATCGATTAAGTTTCTGGTTCCTTGGCCTCCTGGTGGCGCGACAGATCAAGTTGCTCGAATTCTGGTCCAGCCATTGACTAAAGAGCTTGGCGTTTCTGTCTTTGTTGAAAATAAGGGTGGTGCGGGTGGCAACATCGGTACGCAGGCATTCGTTCAAGATAAACCGGATGGGTATTCCATATTGATGGCTACTAGCTCAACCAATGCAGCTGGTCCCCACTTGTTTTCCAATCAAGGGTTTGATGTCATTAAGGATTTTACGCCGGTGGTATTGGTGTGCACCATTCCAAACATCATGGTGGTGCCCGCTTCCTCTCCCTGGAATAGCATGAAAGATTTGATGACTGACGCAAAGCAAAACCCAGGTAAGTTCACCTATGGTTCAGCAGGTATAGGTGCGTCTCAGCATTTAGCGGGAGCACAATTTAAAACAGTCACCGGTCTAGATGTTCGGCATGTGCCTTACAAAGGAAGTGGTCCAGCTGCGATTGACTTAATGGCAGGTCATATCGATATGATGCTCGATACTGGATCGCTCAATAATATTAAGGCTGGAAAATTAAAAGCTTTGGGCGTTGCTGCTGACAAGCGGATTCCTGAATTACCTAATGTACCTACGATGAAAGAGGCCGGCGTTCCTATGGTAGCGAATGCTTGGTATGGCGTCATGCTACCGGCGGGCGCATCAAAAGAAGTTAGTGAAAAACTCAATGCTGCTTTTAATAAAGTATTAAATGATCCTGAGGTTCGCAAAAGCCTTCAATCCATAGGTGCTCAGATCGATGGTGGATCTGTCGCAGAATTTACCAAGTTCTCCCAGTCTGAAGTGAAGCGCTATGAGGGTATTGTAAAAATGTCAGGCGCTCCCAGAGAGTAGACTGTAGAACCTTTTTTTGGTAGACGAATATTTTTAAGAATAATGATGAATCAAGTTGAAATGATCAAAGCAGTCAGTGATGCGATGGATGCCTTGGGCGTCGCGGTAGTCTCTATTGGTGTTTTATGGGGCCTCATACTGTTTATGAAGAACCTCGTGACCCAAAAAACCGATGATGCCTATAAGGTCTTTCGCGTTCAGATTGTGCGCTCACTCATATTGGGATTAGAGGTATTGGTTGCAGGAGATGTAATTCGGACTGTCGCTATTAGTCCAACCTTAATGAGTGTTGGTGTGCTTGGTGCTATCGTAGTGATTCGTTGCTTCTTAAGCTGGTCTTTGACCCTAGAGATTGATGGTCGCTGGCCTTGGCAAGCACCCCGAAAAGAGTAGTCAAGCAATCATATTGAATATAAAAAAATACAGGAGAAGCAATGAAGTTAGCTAGCTTAAGAACTGGCGATCGAGACGGTGCATTACTAGTAGTCTCTAAAGATCTCACGAAAGCCTGTTTGGTTTCTGAAATAGCTACGACCATGCAAAAGGCAATCGAGAACTGGGATGTTCTTAAATCCCCTCTTGAGAAGGTCTACTCGCAATTAAATGCAGGTCAGGCGACTGGTGCATTTGATCTCGATATCGCGAAACTAGAAAGCCCATTTCCTCGTAGTTATCAATTCCTAGATGGATCTGTTTATTTGCATCATATGGAAAAGGCTCGCAAAGCACGTGGTGCTGAGATGCCGCCGAATTACAAAACTGAGCCTTTGATGTATCAGGGACTATCTGATCGTTTCTGTGGGCCCACTGAAGCGATGGTATTTCCAGATGCAACACTAGAGCCCGATTACGAAGCTGAAGTGGCGATTGTTGTTGATGACGTTCCTATGGGTGTGACAAAAGCACAAGCTGCTGGGCATATTAAGTTAGTCATGCTTTTGAATGACTACACCCTCAGATCTCTTACTAAAACTGAGCTCCCAAAAGGATTTGGATTTATGCAGGCTAAACCCACCAGTTCATTTTCACCGGTAGCTGTCACATTAGATGAGCTTGGTGCGATATGGGATGGCCAGAAACTGCATTTAGAGCTTGTATCGGAAATTAATGGTAAGCGTATGGGGCAGCCCAATACTGGCAAGGATATGTTTTTTACTTACCCTGATTTAATTGCGCATGCCTGTCGTACTAGAGCTTTAAGTGCTGGCACTATCATTGGTGCGGGCTCTGTCACAAATCAAGATGAGCAGAGCGGCTTTGGTTGTGTAGCAGAAGCTCGAATTCATGAGCAGATGACACATGGGAACCCAAGTACCCCATTTTTAAAAAATGGGGATGAAGTGTATATAGATTCATTTGATGCTCAAGGTAAAACAATTTTTGGGGCTATTCGCCAGAAAATCAAAACACTATGATCAAGAAAATTATTTTTTCATTACTCGCCTCACAAGTTTTTCTTGCGGGATCTTGCTTTGCGCAAGGCGCTTATCCTGATAAGCCGATCACTCTAATACAGGGATTTGGCGCTGGCGGCAATTCCGATACGATCGCTAGAATTATTGCTCCTGGTTTATCAAAAGAATTAGGTCAGCAGATTGTTGTAGAGGCGAAGACGGGTGCGGGCGGCAATATTGCCAGTGCTGCTGTAGCAAAATCACCGGCTGATGGCTACACCTTAATTTTATTAACTGGAGGCCATGCTGTTTCTGCTGCGGTATATAGCAAGCTTGCATTTAATCCAATTGATGATTTTGAATGGATCTCTTTGGTAACCCAGTTTCCTTTTGCAGTATCCGTTTCCTCCGAGAGTAAATTTAAAACGCTTTCTGATGTGATTGCCGCAGCTAAAGCCGCTCCAGACACCATCTCTTATACCTCTGTCGGCATTGGTTCTACGCAACATCTCTCTGGTGAGTTATTTGCTTCCATGGCTGGCGTTCGCATGACGCATGTTCCCTATAAAGGTGGTGCTGGACCATTGCAGGATGTCTTAGGTGCTAGGGTTGATGTGATGTTTGACTCGATAACCGTAACTAAGTCACAGGTCGAGGCAGGCAAGTTGCGTGCGCTTGGTGTCACATCATTAAAGCCCTACAAGTTATTGCCCGGAGTTCCCCCAGTTGCAGATACGATTCCTGGATATGAGGTAACCTCATGGACCGGCCTGGCAGCACCTAAAGGGACTAGCCCAGAAGTTCAGAAGCGTCTTCATACTGCCTTACTAAAGGTTCTTGCAGATCCTGAAGTAATTGCAAAATTAGAAAATACTGGTGGCTTAGTTACCCCATCTAATTCCGGTAATCAAATGAAGCAGTTTGTGAGCGGACAAATTGCGAAGTGGAAAAAGGTTTTAGCCACCGCTGGTATTGCACAACAATAACTTGGAGGGCGTATGCTCTGTAAACGACTTCATCACGCAGCATATAGATGTTTAGATGCTAAAGAAACCACTCGGTTTTATACCGAAGTGCTTGGGCTGAAGTTTTCCCATGCTATGGGTGAAGATCATGTGCCATCTACTGGAATGTATAGTCCGCATATTCATATCTTCTTTCAGATGGAAGACGGTAGTTGCATTGCATTCTTTGAATGCCCCAAAGATCCAGGGAATGTTAAGGATAAAGAGTCCCCTGATTGGATTCAGCATTTTGCATTTAAGGTAGAAAGCATGGAGGTCTTGCTTAAAGCAAAGCAGGAATTAATAGCAAAAGGGATTGAGGTCTTAGGACCTACCAATCATGATGATTTCATTAGCTCAATCTATTTCTTTGATCCTTCCGGCCACCGCCTTGAGCTTACTGCTGACACTTGTGATGCTTCGATGCATCCCATCTTTGCCGCTGAGGCTCCAAAGGTCTTAGAATTATGGAATGAGACGCACGATTGGTCTCAAAGAGAAAAAATCTTTGGCTCGCAATCTGGCTATAAACGAGATTAATTAGGCTTATCAAACACAAAGGAAATCAATATGTCACACGTTGCACATCTTTCACTTCAAGCAAAACCAGGCGCATTTCAGAAGGTATGCGATCGCTATCATCAGTTTGCACAAGAGGTATTAGCGGGGCACCCTGATTTACATGATGTCATCATTGTTGGCAATCAAGCGCAGAATATTGTGGAAGGCTTTGGCATTTGGGAGAATGCTGAGCAGGCGGCGTCTCTTGAAGATACAGAGGCTTTTGCAAAGTTTTTAGCAGATATCGAAGCTAATCTTGCTGCGCCAGTAGGTAGAAATGATTTAGTTGTGTTCTATCGAATGAATCCTAAGAGCTAATCAAACTCTTACTAAATAAAAACCCCAGCAACTTAGCTGGGGTTTTTATTTAGAGCTTAGTAATTTTATTTGATGTATAGAGTGTGTCGCCAAGATCCATCAGTAAGATGTTCTGTCTCGATCCAGCCACCAATGCCCCCAAATTTACCTGTACCACCAGTGATAGCTCGCCTAGTGCTAGTAGCCTCATCTAAGGTCGCTTTAGAGCTTGCATATTTGGCAACACCTTGAATGACAATTTGATCTTTAGTGCCATCATCAAAGGAAAAAACTGCAGAAGTAATGCGGTATTCCACCCCTTTGTCGCTGACAACCCCAGTGGTGGTCATAATCCAATCGGTAGTGAGGTTGGTTCCATCATTTGCTTTTGCGGGAAAGTGCCAAAGTCTTACATCTCCAATAGATTGCCCTGGTTTTCCATGATCCAAAAAGGTGGGTGCTGATACTTCAGGGTGTGTAACGATAATCTTTGTTTGTGCAAGTGATAAGCCGCTGGAGAAAAGAGCAGCAATAACTAGAAGGGCTTTTAGGGTGCGCATAGGGGTCCTCGTTAAATGGTAATCAAACCTCACTATATCTAAATTTAAGCTGTATTGGCATTTGGGGCGGCATTCGTCTCGGTTCACTACATATTGTTTAAACTGAGTAAATCTCATTCATTAAATAAGCTAGTACATGAATCCTCAGCAGTTTGACCTCAATTCAGCCTTAAACCGCTTTTTAGATGGCGATCATGCTAAGTCTAGCTGCCAGGATTTGGAAGATCTTCTTTCTGAAATCGAGCGAGAGTCGAAGGGTATGCATTTTTTTCTCGAGATGTTGATCAATACCAATTTGTGGAAAAGTTGGAGGATCGACCCTAATCCATATCAATCGATGATCTTGACGATTGGATCTGAAATTGATCGCATTGCAAGCAAAGGAAATGAACCTGCTTTTCATTCGAAGAAGCACATGATGGATGTGTGTCTAATGCTTTCCTATCTACTCAAGCAAGAAGAGCGAGCAGAAGAAAGTGGTGTATTGACTCCGGTCTGGAAGATTTCTTCACTCGAAAAGTGGCAACTCTTACTCGCTGCCGCTGCGCATGATTTAGGTCATCCTGGCCTCATTAATTCTGTGCCATTTGAAATTGAGCAACAGAGCTTAGATTTACTAGAGGCTCTTTTATTGGGTGCGGGTAATGATCCTACGAAGATTCAAGAGGTTCTAGAAACGATTAAGCCCTGGATCTTGGCTACAGACCATGGACAATATACAGCCTTGCTTGAGCGCCTGAGCTTGAATACTCCTAAGCATGAAGATTGCCTGGCGATGCTATTGGTTGAAGCGGATCTGGCTTCCAGCGTTCTGCCTATCAGGGGTAAACTG
>CANIMS010000072.1 GCA_947468785.1 Betaproteobacteria bacterium | reverse complement strand
GCTCGTTTGACCGGCACAAAAGCAAAATATCAGCGTCAGTTAGACACTGCTATCAAGCGTGCTCGTTTCTTGGCTTTGTTGCCATTCTCCGATCAACATAGAAAATAATTGGGAGCCCTCAATGCAAATCATTCTTTTAGAAAAAGTAACAAACTTGGGCAACCTCGGTGACGTAGTTCGCGTTAAAGACGGTTTCGCTCGTAACTTCCTTATTCCTCAACGCAAAGCGCGTCGTGCAACTGAAGCGGCAATCGCTGATTTTGCAATCCGTCGTGCTGAGTTGGAAAAATTAGCCGCCGAGAAATTGGCTGCTGCGCAAGCAGTTGGCGTGAAGATGAAGGACTTGGTTCTTGAAATCGGTCAAAAAGCTGGCGTTGACGGTCGCTTGTTTGGTTCTGTAACCAACCATGACATCGCTGATGCATTAAAAGCTAAAGGCTTTACGATTGAGAAGTCATTCATTCGTATGCCTACTGGCCCATTGAAAATGGTTGGTGATCATCCAGTAGCGGTTGCAGTTCATACCGACGTTGTTGCTGATATCACTATTCGTGTAGTTGGCGAGCAAGCTTAAGTTTTAATTCTGTAAACTAGCCTCATGGCTGAATCCCGTTCACGTTCCGTTACGCTGAATCCCGGCATGACGGGTCCTGGGGATGCAGTCGTGCAGGCCTTAAAAGTCCCGCCTCATTCTGTAGAAGCCGAGCAGTCAGTGCTCGGTGGTCTACTGATTGACAACTCTGCTTGGGATAACCTGGGTGGAGTATTAAGCGATAAAGATTTCTATCGTCCAGAGCATGCTCTGATTTATAAGGTTGTTGCTCGTTTAGTTGGCGACAATCATCCCGCTGATGTCATTACTGTTCATGAGGCTGTTAAGTCTGAGCAGGGTGGCGATTTAGTGGGAATTGATTATCTCAACTCTTTAGCGCAGAACACACCAAGTGCAGCCAATATCAAAGGCTATGCCGACATTGTTCGCGATCGCAGTATTTTGCGTCGTTTGATAGAGGTCTCTGACAGCATTGTGAACTCTGCGTTTGTGCCTGAAGGGCGCACAGTGAGAACGCTGCTTGATGAAGCAGAGTCTCGTATTTTGCAAATTGGTGAAGAGGGTAGTCGTAAAGCAGACTATCTGGAAATTGAGCCACTCTTGCGTTCAGTAGTAGCCCGCATTGATGAGCTGTATAACCGCCAAGGGGGCAGCGACATCACAGGCATTGCTACGGGCTTTATCGATTTAGATAAGCAAACCAGCGGCCTGCAAAAAGGTGATTTAGTGATTGTTGCTGGAAGGCCCTCGATGGGTAAGGCGCAACCTCTAGATGCTAAAGTTAAAACGGTTGATGGCTGGAAATTGATGGGCGAGATTCGCTTTGGTGATCGATTGGCTTCAGTAGATGGTCAGCATTCCATGGTGACTGGTATTTATCCTCAAGGCATTAAACAGATATACAAAGTAACGTTTTCTGATGGTCGCCAAGCAGAGTGCTGCGATGAGCATCTATGGCGTGTAATGTATCGCGATTGGCCTGAGCCACGCGTTATCAATACTGCTCGCCTAATGGAAATGTTGCAATGTGTTCGATACAAGAATCGGTTGTGGGTTGATCCTGTCTCGGGTGATTTTGGCCATTCAAATCCATTACCAATTAACCCATGGGTTCTTGGTGCATTGCTTGGTGATGGCACATTAGCTTTATCACATGGCAGTGTGGCGTTTTCCACAAAATCCCCTGAGCTTGTTGAGCGCATGAATTTACTGGCTGGCTATGAGATTGAGTTAGTTCATGCAAATGCATATGACTGGAGATTGGTTTCTAAAGCACGCATTGCCGCCAATGGCCAACGCCAATCAGTTCCAACTAATCACTTTAGATCTGCATTACAAGATTTAGGTGTTTTGGGTTGCAGGAGCTTTGATAAATATATACCCGCAACTTACTTGGAAGCAAATAAGAACGCCCGTTTGGCCTTATTTCAAGGTTTGATGGACACTGATGGCTGGGTTGAGAAGTGGGGCTCCATTCGCTTTTGTACTGCTAGCAAACAATTGTCTGAGGACGTGGCATCTTTAGCGAGATCTTTAGGCGCATTCTGTTCAATTGCAAATAAAAAGACCAGCTATACCTATAAAGGTGAAAAGAAGCAGGGTCGCCTAGCTTATGTTTTGAATATGAGCTTTGGTCCAGGCTTTCAAGCATTTACTTTGCCCGAAAAGAAAGAAAGACTTAGAGCAAGCTGGGATCGTCAACGTAGAATTTCATTTAAAAGTATTGAATTATCTAGGGTTGAGCAAGCGCAATGTATTTCAGTAAGCCACCCAGATAGAACTTACATCACAAATGATTATGTAGTGACCCATAACACTGCGTTCGCACTCAATATTGCTGAGAACGTTGCATTAGCCGAAGGTTTGCCAGTGGTTGTTTTCTCAATGGAAATGTCTGGTGAGCAATTAGCAGCACGTTTGCTTGGTTCAGTTGGTCGCGTTGATCAAAGTCGCATGCGCACTGGTAAATTACAAGACGATGAGTGGCCACGCGTTACTGATGCTATTGCGCGATTAAGTAATACCCAAATTTTGATTGATGAAACTGGTTCTTTATCAAGTCTAGAGTTACGCGCTAGAGCGCGACGGATTGCCAGAAACTTTGGCGGTACATTAGGTTTGGTAGTGGTTGACTATCTACAGTTAATGAGTGGTTCAGGATCCGAAAATCGCGCAACGGAGATTTCTGAGATTTCTCGTTCTCTTAAATCACTCGCTAAAGAGTTGCAGTGCCCAGTCGTGGCACTCTCCCAGCTCAACCGCGGTCTTGAGCAACGCCCTAACAAGCGCCCAATCATGTCCGATTTGCGCGAGTCAGGCGCGATTGAACAAGATGCCGACTTAATTATGTTTATTTATCGTGATGAGGTATATCACCCTGATACCACTACCGATAAGGGAGTAGCAGAAATTATTATTGGTAAACAGCGTAATGGTCCGATTGGTACTGTTCGCCTAAGTTGGCAAGGCCCATATACTAAGTTTGATAATTTGGCGATGGGCCAGATTGGCTACTCTTCAGGCGGATACGAGCCTTTCTAAGATTTATTGAGAGCTTGCTACTAATCTTCGGGCTTCAGTAAATCTTGATGCCCAGTACGGACTCTCAATTTGCTCAAGTCTCACAGTGCCGCCAGAACTAGGGGCATGAACAAATCGACCCTTGCCTACATAAATCCCTGCGTGTGAGTACTTATCACCAGTGGTATTGAAGAACACTAGATCTCCTGGAGCAGGGGCTTGATCATTGATGCTTTGACCCCTAGCACTCATATCCTGAATAGTACGAGGGAGTTTGATATTGGCTGATTTGAGATATACATAGCCAATGAGGCCGCTGCAATCAAATCCTGCTTTGGGATTGTTTCCCCCGTAACGATAAGGCACCCCAACTAAGCCAACAGCAGCGATAGAAATATCTTCTGTGCCAACACTCGTATCTTGTTTAAATTGAGCGACTTTGGAACTGGCTGGTCTGCCGCTGAAAGTGCTGCAACCATTCAGAATCAGTAAGGCGCAAATAAAAATGCCGCACCCAATCAGAGTGCGGCATGAATGGGCTTTATTACAGCGCGTCAGCAGCATGATCCGCAAGACGTGAGCGCTCGCCGCGTGCTAGGGTGATATGTCCGCCATGACGCCAGCCTTTAAAGCGATCGACTACATACGTTAAGCCCGATGAACCTTCAGTGAGGTAGGGGGTATCAATCTGAGCGATATTGCCTAAACAAACAATCTTAGTTCCTGGACCTGCTCGGGTAACCAAGGTTTTCATTTGTTTTGGTGTTAAGTTCTGCGCTTCATCAATGATGACAAATTTACTTACAAATGTTCTACCGCGCATAAAGTTCATGCTTTTGACTTTGATGCGTGAACGAATCAATTCTTGAGTAGCTGCACGACCCCACTCTCCAGCACTATCATCATTGCGCTGGAGAACTTCAAGATTGTCATCAAAAGCGCCCATCCAGGGTTGCATCTTTTCCTCTTCTGTTCCTGGTAAGAAGCCAATGTCTTCGCCTACCGGAACGGTCGCGCGCGTAATAATAATCTCGTTATAGCGCTTGCTATCCAGAACTTGTTCTAAGCCAGCAGCCAGGGCTAATAAGGTTTTACCAGTACCGGCTTGGCCGAGCAGGGTTACAAAATCGACATCAGGATTCATGAGTAAGTTCATGGCAAAGTTTTGCTCGCGATTGCGGGCAGTCACACTCCAAACATTATTTTTCTGGTGAGAAAAGTCTCTAAGAGTTTGTAGTAGAGCCGTTTTGCCATTGATTTCGCGAACGTGGGCATAAAACGGTGATGAGCCGTCTGGATTCTCTTGATATACAAATTGATTGACCAGCATACTCGGTACTGATGGACCGGTAACTCGGTAAAACATTGTTCCCGATTTAGAATCTGCCCAACTTTCCATATCTTTGCCATGTTTTGGCCAGAAGTCAGCGGAGAGACTCATGACTCCTGAATACATTAAGTCACGATCTTCTAATACTTGGTCATTAAAATAATCTTCAGCAGGCAAGCCCAGGGCGCGCGCTTTGATGCGCATGTTGATATCTTTAGATACCAACACCACTTCTTGACCCTGACGTGTTTTTTGTAGCTCGCTGACCACGGCCAAAATCAGATTGTCACCTTTACCTTCAGGCAGTCCTTCGGGTAGTGCTTGAGTCGACAGTTTCGTTTGGAAAAAGAGGCGTCCAGATACATCTTGGTTGCCAAGCTTATTCAGGGGGATGCCTTCATCTAAGGTTCCGCTAGTGCCAGCAATCAGCTGATCGAGGGATCTGCTAACTGTACGGGCATTGCGAGCAACTTCAGTCATTCCTTTTTTATGATTGTCTAGCTCTTCGAGCGTAGTCATTGGTAAATACAAATCATGCTCCGAGAAGCGAAACAGTGAACTTGGATCATGCATCAAGACATTGGTATCTAGGACAAATAAGCTTGGTGGACCAGTGCGGACAACGCGCTTTGGTTTTGCTGGCGTAGATTCTTTTTTATCGCCGTCTAGTGATCGGTGATCGCTCTTGATCTTTTCTAGAGCAAACTCGGCATCCGATAAGTCTTCATTTGCATCATTAACCCAATCCGAAGCTTCCATCGCTACCACTTTTGCTGGTGCGGGACGTTTCTTTAAATCCGGAGTGTCCTTACGGCCAAGTTTCACTTGATCAGCAATTTGGGTCGGGATTGGGGGCAATGGCATGCAGACTCTCCTAAAAGAAAAAACCGCCAAGCTGAGTGCATTGACGGTTTATTACGAAACGGGTTGCAGTGAGTTCTAAAAAATGGCGGGGGTTAGTCTCCAAACCTGTTCTGAAGTAATCAGGTTCCTGATTCAAACGGATTGTCAGACTTTCCCGTCGCTTACGGTGCATATGGATTTACTTTACCCCATTTTTTGGGGTTTGCAAGCACCTAAGAGCAAATTTTGGTAAAAATTATTTCGTGGCTTGGGCCGCTTGTAATACCTCTGCCACATGGCCAGGAACCTTGAGGCCGCGCCACTCTTTTGCGAGCTTACCAGAGGAGTCAAAAAGGAAGGTGCTGCGTTCTACCCCACGGACCTGCTTGCCATACATATTCTTCATCTTCATCACTCCAAAGAGTTGGCAGAGCTTCTCTTCGGTATCGGCAATCAGCTCAAATGGGAGTTGAAGTTTATTGCGGAAATTATCATGAGACTTAAGGCTATCTCGAGAAACTCCGACGACTAGGGTGTTCGCTTTCGTAAAGGCGTCAATATGGTCTCTAAATTCACCAGACTCCGCTGTACAGCCTGGGGTCATATCCTTTGGATAAAAGTAGATCACCAGTTTTTTGCCTTGTGCAGAAGCTGGAGTAAAAGTTAATCCAGAGGTTGCTGGCACAGCACAGGAGGGGATGGGTTGACCAATGGCTACTGTCATGATGATCCTTCGTTAGTTAATTATGTCTCAAAGCTTTAGTTATTTTGAATAATCAGGTCGCCACTGCGATTGGGGATTTGACCCCAAGTCAGCGGCAATACAGCTATTTTATCGAGTTGTTTGGTCGCCTCCCAAGATTGGTGAAGTTCGCCCATGGTGACAAGCTCGTGGCCCTGATTTAGCCAGCCCATGATGAGTTTTTCAAAGGCAGGGAGTAGTTTCTGACCTTCTAGTTCTGCATGCAGAGTGAAGACTTGGTCGTTTGGGTTGCTCTGGGTAATAGCCAAAAGCTTATCAACTGCCCCAAACTCATCTGCATCATCCACACCAATTAATTCATCAAGGGTTGGGAGTGTTGTGGGGTATTGAATATGTTTTGCTTTGCCAGATGGCAGGGTCAAACGATAGGGCACTAGGTTTGGTTCAGCTCTGCCATCGGAGGAGTATTTGATTCCCCATTGATCGAGTTGCTCAAGAGCAGTTTCATTCATTTGCCAACCTGCTGCGCCATACGTTTTCGGTGGATGACCAAAGACCTCTAAAAATCGATCCCAACTTTTTTGCATCATTGCGCGAGTCCAGCTTGGATTTTGATAGCGCACCTGATCATGCCAGGCCACATGATCCCATGCATGAATACCTGCTTCGTGACCAGCCTGATCGATTGCCCGCATTTGAGCAGCAGCTTGTTTGCCGATATCAGGACCTGGAAGCAACACACCATAGAGCAAGGTCTTGATTCCATAATGCTCAACTACCGAGGTACGACTTACTTTTTTCAAAAAGCCAGGACGAAAAACACGCTTTAATGCCCAGCCCGTATGATCGGGTCCGAGACTAAATAAGAAAGTTGCCTTTAAGCCAAAGCGCTCAAGGGTACGAGCTAGATTCGGCGCGCCTTCTTGAGTTCCGCGTAAGGTATCAATGTCTACCTTTAGTGCAATTTTGGCCATGGACTACTGTGTTATTCGGTATCAACCAGGTGGCGCGCTTTATCCACATCTTGGCGATAAGCCTCAAATATATTCTTGAGCGCATCGGTCATCGTCGTGCTTGGCTTCCACCCTAGTTCACTCATCGTGTTATCAATAGCTGGCACTCGGTTTTGCACGTCTTGATAACCTTCGCCATAGTAAGCGCCAGAAGTGGTTTCTAAAATCTTCACTTCATTTGCTGTCTGAGCGTACTCCGGAATACTACGTGCGATCTCCAGCATTTGATTGGCGAGATCACGAACAGAGTGATTGTTCTTTGGATTGCCAATGTTGTAGATCTTGCCATTAGCAATACCATCTTTATTATCAATAATGCGCATCAATGCATCGATACCATCATCGATATAGGTGAACGCCCGTTTTTGTGCACCACCATCGACTAAATTAATCGGTTCGCCACGGACAATGTGGCCTAAGAACTGAGTCACCACTCGTGAAGAGCCTTCTTTTGGAGTGTAAATACTATCGAGGCCAGGCCCAATCCAATTAAATGGACGGAAGAGGGTAAAGCGAAGCCCCTCCATGCCATAACCCCAAATGACCCGATCCATTAATTGTTTAGAGCAGGCATAAATCCAGCGTGGTTTATTGATTGGGCCATAAACCATATTGGATTTAGAGGGATCGAATTCACTATC
>CANIMS010000071.1 GCA_947468785.1 Betaproteobacteria bacterium | reverse complement strand
GTTTCAAATTTTTTGGTATCAACAGTAATCTGTTTTCGATCAATTTCTAGCCCCCAATCTGCAATCGGTCCGAGCTTGGGGGAGAGTCCAAAAAAGATGAGAAGATCATCTAAAGCAATGAGTCTAGATTGACTATCTATATTAGTAACGACAAGCTCAGTGAGTCTATCGTCTTGGGTTTCATATGCAGTAATTTGACCGATGAGTAGCTGTATTTTTTGAGCCGCACATAACTCGCGCATTTTGGCAATTGATTTTGGGGCTGCTTTAAAGTCATCGCGACGATGGATTAAGGTAACGCTTGCAGCCTTATCTACAAAATGGAGTGCCCAGTCTAGAGCAGCATCCCCACCGCCGCAAATCACGATATCTTTATTCGTAAACTGCTCTGGATCTTTCACGCGATAGAAAACTTGCCGATCAAGAAATCTATCGATACCCTCAAGGTTGAGAAGGCGGGGCTGAAAGGCGCCCACTCCAGCTGCGATAAAGATGGTTTTACTGATGTAATGTTCATCTTTCGAGGTGCTAATCAGAAAGCGACCATCATCCTGCACTTTGAGCTCTGTGACCTCTTGACCTAAATGAAACTGCGCACCAAAAGGTTCAATTTGCTTCAGTAGGTTATTGGTGAGTTCGCGTCCAGTGCACACTGGAATCGCAGGAATATCATAGATTGGTTTATCAGGATACAGCTCGATGCATTGCCCTCCAGCCTCTGGCAACGAATCAATAATATGCGCCTTGATTTCTAATAGACCGAGCTCAAAGATTTGAAAGAGACCCACTGGGCCGGCGCCAATGATGAGGGCATCGGTTTGTATGGGTGAGTGCAACACAAATTCTCTAGGGGGCGGGATTTGGTTTACTTCACTAGCTGATCAAGTTTGCTTTTGACGTCTTTCCATTCATCAGCATCAGGAAGTGCAGATTTAGACTTGGTAATCGATGTCCAGTTCGGTGAGAGCTCTGCGTTCAGTTTAATGAATGCTTGCTGATCGCCAGGAACATCATCTTCCGCATAAATTGCATTGACTGGGCACTCTGGAACACAGACGGCACAGTCAATGCACTCATCAGGATCAATTACTAAGAAGTTTGGACCCTCACGAAAGCAATCTACTGGGCAAACATCAACACAGTCAGTGTATTTGCAGCGGATACAGGATTCGGTAACAACGTAAGTCATGGCGTTCTATTTCAAGAGACCCAGGTTTGGGAGGTTAGTCATAAAAATATGATTTTAGCTGAAATAGCGTATTTTTCAGGCAAACCTCTTTTTCCTCCAGGTGTCATACCCCCTTTGGGTAGCTTTAGAGAATTCGATTTATTCTCTAGTCTATAAATTACTCAAAAAGCTGTTTTTCTTATGAAAATATTGATTGTTGGTGCTGGTGGTATTGGGGGCTTTTTTGGCGCAAAACTACACCAAGCGGGCGCAGATATTACCTATTTATTGCGCGAACAGCGCCACCAGCATATCCAGAGCCAAGGTTTGACGGTAGAGACCCCCAGAGGTAGTTTTACTATCCGACCAAGAGTGGTTCTAGCAAATCAATTGGAGCCTACTTATGAGCTCATTATTTTGGCTTGTAAAGCCTTTGATTTAGAGAGCTCTATTCACTCAATTGCAAAAGCGAGTTCAAAAGGCTTCATTCTTCCATTTTTGAATGGGTATTCCCATCTTGACGCCCTGGATCGTCAGTTTGGTAAAGAGCGGGTAATCGGCGGTATCGCCCATATTGCAGCAACCATCTCCGAATCTGGCTCTGTAAAACAATTGACGGATTTAAATTCATTCACGATAGGACCCAGATCGCCTTCGCAGGAAGCTTTTGCTCAAGAATTATTTACCTTGTGCAAGAAGGCAGATTTCGATTCTTTTTATAAAGAGAATATTGAGCAAGCCCTATGGGATAAATGGGTATTCTTGGCAACACTGGCGGGTATGACAACCATTTGTCGTGGCTCAATTGGCGAGATTGCTGCTACCTCTTATGGAAAAGACCTATGCAGGCAAATGTTTGCGGAAAGCTGCGCTATTGCTGCCGGGGAGGGATATGCAATTACTGAAAAGACTCAATTATCTTCTCTTGATATCCTGACTAAGGAGGGGTCGCCATTTACAGCTTCGATGCTGAGAGATTTATTGGCACACAAGAAAAATGAGTACCAGCATATTTTGGGGGACTTGGTTGATCGCGCTTCTGAGCACTCTATAGAATGCCCCCTATTAAAAATAGCCTATACCCATATGGCTGTAGAAAGTCAGCTTCCTGCTATTAAGTAGGTAAACTTCAAGAATTCCAATAAATTACTTCAACAAGGAAAGAGCAGATCATGGAAGAGTATCGGCTAAAAATCGATAAAACAGCCAAACCTTTATTAATTATTGATTACACCTTTGGTGGTGATCGAAATCTCGAGTTAATGAAAGCCACACTTTTGCCTACGCCATTACAAAATGCCAAGGTGAAGACTGAGTTTGATTTAGCGCAGGCTTGGAGTGTTTTTGCAAATAAGTATCTACAGAAGACTAAAGAAATTGCCGCAACCCCCATTTGCTGGGAGGGTCATTACGATCAACTGGGCAGGGTGATGCTAGAGATGATGCGTTTGAGTAGAGATAAAAAGGATATGGTCGATCAGGAAGGCGTATATGAAATTATTCCAAACCTAGAAGAAATCCCTTTTATTAGCAAGCCCTCCAGCTTGGAAGACAAGATGTTTTGTCGAATCTGGCTCTCCTTAATACGCCATCCAGCATTTATTGAGATGGAGTTGGATGAAGATGAGTTGGCATCGTTTAACTATTGGCAAGGTTTGTTTACTATCGCGCTAGGAAAAACAAATACTGAGTTATTAAAGCAGACTGCTTAATTCATTTGGCGGTGTCATAAAAAAAGCGCTCTAAATAGAGCGCTTTTTCTTTTAATGCACTTGACCTCATCAACCTCCGTAGAGGAACCTTGGAAGCCATAAAGTCATTCCTGGCCAGGCATACATGAAGACCATACAGGCAATAACGATGAACATGTAAGGCATCATGCCTGCAAAGATCTGATTCAGAGTAACGCCTGGTGGCGAAACCCCTTTGAGATAGAAGGCAGACATTGCAACCGGTGGTGACAAGAATGCTGCTTGCAAGTTGACAAACACCAAAGTGCCCCACAACAGAGGATCAATGTTGAAGTGAGCCAACAAAGGCAAGAAGATCGGTACAAAAATCACAATAATTTCTGTCCACTCTAAAGGCCATCCTAGGAAGAAGATGATCGCTTGAGAGAGCAGCATAAATTGGATTGGTGTTAGATCAAGCATCATCACCCATTTTTCGATGATCGATTGACCGCCCAAAATGGTGAATACAGCCGAGAACAGGGCTGAGCCCACAAACAACCAGCAAACCATTGACGTTGTTTTAGCAGTTAAAAAGACCGCCTGCTTGGTACGCTCGAGGTTTAAGGTGCCCGCTTGGAATGCCAGAATAAAAGCACCCAATGCGCCCACTGCTGCCGATTCAGTAGCAGTAGTGATCCCCAATAAGATGACGGCCAACACTAGGAGTGTCAGAACGCCTAATGGCATCACAGATTCAATCAGCAGCTTGAGAATCTCAAACTGTTCCTCATCTAGCTTAATGTAGTAATAAATGAGCAATAGGCCAAAGAGGATAGAGGTCAAGCCGAAATACAGCTCGAAGTTTTCTGGCGGTCCTGCGGCAGGCTCTGGAACAGCATCAGTTGATGGTGCATCGCCAGCAGCAGCGTCCAATGCAACCAATGGCGCATCTTCTTCGGGCTCTTTAGATTTGATGTTGCTGGAGGTAGCATCAATCGATTGCAGAACTTCTTCAACCGGTTCTGCAGTGCTTGTCGATGCTTTAGCGACCTGAGTCACTACTGGAACATTCTGGGCATCTCTTTCATTTTGCTGATGAATGATGACATACCACCATACTCCCCACATGGTGACTGCAACTAAGGCTAATGGGGTAAGTGCTGCCAGTACATTTTTGAAAATTTTTCCAAAAGAGAGTCTTGTATCAGCTGGCGCATTCATCAATTTAGCTGGAGAGAAAAGGGCCTTGAATGAGGCGACCAGCATATTGTGTGCGTAGTTGTCACGCAGAAAACGAATCGTCGGAGGAATTGGAACGACGAGTTGTTCTGGGGGCAACTTAGGCGCAACTTTAGGATTAATTAAAGCCCAACCAATGATGTAAACCAAATACAAAAAGGCAAGGAAAAATCCTGGCACCATGGCAGCGGCATAGAGCTTGACAACGGATTGGCCAGCAACTGCTGCGTACACAATAATCATGACCGAAGGTGGAATCAAAATACCTAAGGTGCCGCCAGCGGTAATAACACCAGCCGCCAGTCGCGTATCGTAGCCAGCATTCAGCATCGGTTTCATGGCGATCACGCCCATGAGAACAACAACAGCGCCTACGAGGCCGCTAGCAATACCCCAAAAGGTACAAACAATCAGAGTGGCTACTGCCAATGACGCAGGTAAACGACGGAACGCTAACTGGATACTGTAGAACATCTTGTCTACCAGCGCCCCTCGTTCCATCACGTACCCCATTAGCACGAAGAGCGGAATGGATAAGAGGACATCATTCGTCATACCTCCGAAAGTTCTTTGTACCATCAGAGTGAAAACTTTATTTGCAGCCCAGCTTTGTGAAGGGTCGTAAAAGGCTGCAAAACCAAACATCATGCCTAGTCCCATCAGGGTAAAGGCGGTTGGAAAGCCCAGCATGATTACAACAATAATCAAGCCGAGCATGATTAGACCAAGTATTGGATCAGTCATGATTTATCTCTTTAGTTTGGCCGATACGATGATGTGCTGCTTCATCGATGGATTTAGCATTTTTGATTGCGAGTTGACGGGCTTCATCGTCAACGTGAGTAGAGGAAGCCAATTGCTGCTCAATCACGTCAATTTCTTCAGCATCTTTAAGACGTGCTGGCCATTCACCGGTTTTGATACAAATAATGCAACGCATAATCTCAACAAAACCTTGTAGCAGTACAAAGGCTCCTGCAACTGGAATGATGGTCTTAAAAGGATAGAGTGGCGGACCATTTGCAATTTGGGTGGTGTGCTCACCAATGCGCCAAGATTCTGCGGCATACGTATAGCCGGCATAAACCAAAGCAGTAATTCCGGGCAGGAAAAAAGTGATGTACAAAATCAAATCAAGGGTTGCTTGTGTTCGGGGTTTCATGGATCCATAAAGGAAGTCACCACGAACGTGTCCATTTTGTGCCAAGGTATAGGCACCACACAACATAAACATAGTCCCGTATGCCATGACAGATAATTCGCCAATCCATGCTGATGGGGAATTAAATGCATATCGTCTTACAACATCTGTAAAGACCATGAGCATCAAAAGGACGACTAGCCAAGCAGCAGCTTTACCAACGAAAGTGCTGATTTCGTCGACTCTTAGCATGAATTTATCCATAAACTACTCTCCTAAAACAACAATCTATTTCTTTGGGCAGATGTAAAAAACCGGACGGGGGTACCGTCCGGTTCAGATACACACAAACCAGGATTATAAAGGCAAATTTGCCTTATTAGCCTTTGAAGTAATGGTCGTAAGCAATCTTCATATCGACGTTGGTGAGCAAATCCCAGCGAACTGCGCGTTGGGCGAAGGCTTTTTGTGAATCCAGCACTTTCTTGAACATTGGGAGTTCAGCAGCTTTCTTCGCAATAATCTTATCCCAAGCATTCAATTGGGCTACCAAAATAGACTTCGGTGTAGCGTAGAACTTCACCTTGTCTTTTGTCTGAAGTTCAGCAAAGTCTTTGGAATAGCGATCAATTGCTTTCCAGGACATATCTGCAGAAGCCGCTTGGGTTCCGTATGTCAGGATTGCCTGAAGATCTGGTGCCAAGGAGCTGAATTTCTTCTTGTTGAAGATAATTTCAAATTGCTCTGAGCTTTGGTGGAAGCTTTGGAGCATATTGATTTTAGATACGTCTGGGAATCCAAGAATACGATCTGAAGATGCGTTATTAAATTCAGCTGCATCGAGAACGCCGCGGTCCATTGCTGGAATAATTTCGCCGCCAGGCAAAGCTTGTACTGAAGCGCCCATATCGGTGAAGATCTCAATTGAGAGACCAACAGTACGGTACTTCAAGCCTTTTAAATCATCTGCTTTTGCAATCGGCTTCTTAAACCAACCTAATGGCTGGGTAGGCATTGGGCCATAAGGGAATGAAACAACATCGAGCTTAAGGTCGTTGTAGATTTCATTGAGTAATTGTTGACCACCGCCATATTGGTTCCAAGACAAGAGTGTGTTGGCATCCATACCGAAAGCAGGACCAGATCCCCATAGCGCTAATGCAGGGCTCTTACCGTACCAGTAAGCCAAAACGCCATGACCACCGTCCAATGTGCCGCTAGATACAGCATCTAACATATCAAACGCTTTGACTACAGATCCAGCAGGTAGCACTTCAATTTTGAGTCGACCACCTGACATCGCATTGACTTTAGTTGCGTAGTCATTGGCGTACTCATGGAAAATATCTTTAGCTGGCCAAGTCGATTGAAAGCGCAAGTTCACAGTCTGTGCGCTAGAAATCATTGGGAAGCCCATTGCAGCAGCACCGGCAGTACCTACAGCTGCGTTCTTTAGAAACTTACGGCGCGGGCTAGTGTTATTAGTGTCTGACATCTAAATCTCCTATGGTCATTTTTGTATAAATTAACTTCTGGATGAAAAGAATCCTGCCCAAAGTTTACCCAAATTGGGGCAAATAGGGTTGGGGGTTTCCCCTTGTTGTACGGATAAATGTAGGGGTATTTTTATGTTGCGTTGCAATAATATTTTGCACTCATGAATTCAAGGATCAATTTAATATACGGGCTTAGTAAATTGCAGGTGACCAGATTAATAAAAGGACCTTGATGAGTAATAAACCGAGAATTTTAGTAGCCAGAGCGATATTTCCTGATCAACTGGCCAAGTTAGAGGAATCCTTTGAGGTTCGCTCTAATCAGGCTGATCAAGTCTTTACACCAGAGGAGTTACAAAAAGAGCTATCAAATGTAGTTGGTGCCCTGGTTACCGGTAGCGAACGGATAGATGCAGGCACTTTGGCTGACGCTAAAAACCTAAAGATCGTTGCCAATATTGCAGTGGGCTATAACAATTTCGATGTGCCCGCAATTACTGCAGCTGGTGTGATGGCAAGTAATACTCCCGGCGTATTAACGGATACGACTGCTGATTTTGGCTTTGCACTCCTGATGGCAACTGCAAGGCGTATTACAGAATCAGAACATTGGATTAGAAATGGCCAGTGGGATCAGTGGTCGATTGTGCATAACCCCTTAGGCATGGATTTACATCACAGTACGCTAGGCATTATTGGCATGGGGCGCATTGGTCAAGGTATTGCCAAACGCGCTTTAGGTTTTGGTATGAAAGTGATCTATCACAATCGAAGTCGCTTACCTGAGGCGGACGAAAAAGCGTGTGGCGCAACTTATGTTTCGAAAGAAGAATTATTGCGCACAGCCGATCACGTGGTTTTAGTACTGCCTTACACCGCACAGAATCATCACACTATTGGAGCTAAAGAAATTGC
>CANIMS010000070.1 GCA_947468785.1 Betaproteobacteria bacterium | reverse complement strand
TGGCGCTATGGGTTATTTACCCCTCGCCATTCAGCAAAAAGGAAAAGTGCGTACATTAGCTATTGCTACTGAGAAACGTAACCCTGCACTGCCCGATGTGCCGACCTTTAAAGAGTTGGGCTTAAACTGGGTAGATGGAGCCTATCGCGGTGTTGCCGTTCCCAAAGCGACGCCTCTCGTACTTCAACAACGGTTATCTGACTACTTTGCGCAATTGAACGCAGACGCAGAAACTAAGAAGAAATTAGAAGATTCAGGCTTTGTCATCGTGGATGTGCCTTTGGCAAAAATGCCAGCATTTATGAAAGAGAAAACTGCACAAGCAATGGAAGATGCCAAGAATGCTGGAATGATTAAGTAAATCATTTAGGATTTGTTTTCAGCAATAAAAAACCACCGAGTTACTTCGGTGGTTTTTTATTTCAATGCTAGGGTTTACTGAGCGATAAAGATAATGTTTTAGACATCATTCATAAAATCGCCACCACCACTATCATCCCAACCGCTAGCGCCGTTATCGTCCCATGAGCCTGCATCACGCACGCCAAAATTCTGGTCATCAAGTGGAGAGCCGCCTACCTGAGTCAGGTTGGGGTTAGCGGTATTAGAGTTGCCAAAGTTATTATCGCGACCGCCCATCAAATGTCCGGCTAAAGCTTGGCCAGCATACATACCAGCACCTAAAGCAGCGCCGGTTGCTAAACTACCCATCAAGCCACTACCCGCAGCAGGTGCGCCTGGATAACCAGGGCCGCCAGGAGCACCAGGACCACCGGGAGCACCAGGATATGGAGCGGGTCCACCAGGAGTGCCTGGATAACCAGCAGCTGGGGCGTTGTAGACCTCAACCGCATCGCGCTTACGACGCTTTAAAACAATGATGGTACCCACCACAAGAATAGCAATCAAACCCCAAAATAAAGGGCTGCTAAAAATGGAAGATGCGCCTACACCAGGAAGACCCACTGGGCTAGCTAATTGCGTTTGCAATTTTTGCACTGAGTCAGCTTGCGCAAATGGTAATCCTGGAGCCAAGCTTTCGGCCTTCAAAAAATGGCCGCGAGCTGCTTCCAATTTACCTTGCTTGGCATTGATCTCTGCAGCAACGTAATGTGCTTTAGCGCTATTAGGATGGTTTTGTAAAACCTCTTTAATCATGGTGTCTGCTTTAGTCAGTTGCCCTGCTTGCACTGCTTGATATATCTCAGGCAAAGTGGCTTCTGCAAAGACGGCATTACTCATCAGCAAAGTCATTGCCGCAAATAGACTCAGGAAAAGATTCGTTACTTTACGCATTTTCATAGAAACTCCTTGATGGCTAAGTCGCCTACGGATAGGCGAATAAATGCATTATCCCTACTTTAGGGAATTTTGTTACCTGGACAATATATGCGGTCAAAGTAGGGGAATTCAAGGGGGTAAAACTGCTATAAAACGCTGTTTTTAGAGCCTCAAAGCCATCCAAACCTTGTCTCTAGTCGCCCTGTAAATTCTGCTTAATGAGATTGGCTATTAATAAAGTCTAAAACGAGTTTATTAAACTGCTCCGGATTGCTTCTTGAGTAAGCATGACCGCCTTTTTCAAAAAGCACTAATTGCGCATTGGGTATCAGCGTCGCCATCTCTTTAGAAAAATACGCAGGTGTTAAAAGATCATCTTCAGAGCAAATCACTAATGTAGGCGTCTTTATTTTTCTAAGATCAGCGCTAACATCAAACTTTAATATGGATTCAATCCTGCTTCCCATAATTTCTGGTGAGCTTAATTCAAATTGAGCCGTTCTTGCCTCCACTGCCAGTAACTCATCATGATGTGCATTGGTAAATTCTGGTGGATAGAAAAGCAAAGAAGTTGTTTTAGCGTATATCTCAGGGCCCATCGTTTCTAAAATTTGCTTTCGTAGACCCCAAACCCGATGGCGATAATGATCTGCTTTATGGACGCTGGCATACAGCACTAAGCTAGCTAACCTCTCTGGGTAATGGATAGCAATCACTTGACCAATTGCACCTCCTGTGGAATGTCCAACAAAATGGACTTTTTCAATCTTCAATGCATCCAGGAGACTAATAAAATCCTTCGCCAATTGCTCTATGGATTCCACCTTCAGTGCAGAGCTTCCGCCAGTGCCTCTTTGGTCGTAAGCAAGTACTTTATGGTCTTTGGCAAACGCGCCAATTTGAGGCTTCCAATATGACCGGGAGCCTCCCATTCCAGCAACCAGCGCGATCGGTATTGTGTTTGAGTTCTCTAAGCCATGCCATTCATATTCTTGGGAAATGCTATTGGCATCAATGATTGGCATAGATACTTAATTTCCGATATGGGCTGTGGATGCAATCTCTACTAAAAACTCAGGCTTCACCAAATCGGCTTGAATGCAATAGCGGGCAGGTGAAGGCTGGGGGAAATATTCCTTGTATACCTCGTTCACTGCCGCGTAATCATCTAAAGACTTTAAAAAGATCTGATTAAAAGCAATGTCAGACATCGACCCACCCGCCTCTGTCACCACCGCTTTAATGCTTTCAAGAATATTGCGGGTTTGTGCTTTCACATCACCAATGCCAACAATATTGCCTTGTGAATCTAAAGACAACATGCCAGAAACATATAAGACATTGCCAGCTTTTGCCCCGGGCGAATATGGCGCCAAAGGGGGTGCTGAGCCTTTAGGAATAATTGGTTTAAAGCTCATCTTTTTCTCCTTCTAGTATTTACTAAGCAATATTAATCTACCTGAATGCTAGCTTCTTTGACTAATTTGGCCCACCTTTTGATATCACTATCAAGGAACTTAACAAATTCATCTGTAGGCAAAATAAAAGGCTCTGCGCCCATTTCAAAGAGTTGGTCTTTTACTTCATTCGTGGCAAGGATCTTGACCATTTCATCATTAAGACGTTTTGTAATGGGCTGAGGTAAACCATTTGGTGCAAACACTCCAAACCATGAAGTCACTTCAGCACCCCGAATACCAAGTTCTGCAAGAGTGGGTACATTTGGTAGTGCGCGCGTTTGCTTACTGCCTGCAATCGCTAAAGCACGTAACTTTCCACCACGAATATTAGGCAATACGGTTGGAAGATTATCGAACATCATATCAACTCGACCAGAAATTAAGTCGGTCATTGCGAGTGGAGCGCCTTTATATGGAATATGCGTTAACTTAATTCCTGTAGATTGCTGAAATAACTCTCCAGCAAGGTGAGGAATTGCGCCAGTACCACTGCTGGCATAGGTTAATGGATCCTTTTGATTTTTTGCAAGGGTCAATAACTCTTGCACTGTATTGGCCTTTACCCCAGGATTAACGACAAGGGCAACCGGAATCTGCGCAACCATCGTGATAGGTTGAAAGCCTTGAGGAGACTGATAGGATAAATTTTTATAGACCGCAGGAGCAATCGATTGAGTGGCTGCAGAACCTAGGAATAATGTATATCCATCTGGGTTAGCCTTTGCAACTGCTGATGCCGCGATAGTGCCCCCAGCTCCAGTCCGATTTTCAACGACGATGGATTGATTCAAGGCTACAGAAAGCTTTTGAGAAACCATTCGCGCAAGCAAATCAGCAGAACCGCCCGGTGGAAAACCTGCAATCATGGTGATGGGCTTGTTAGGATAAGTTTGTCCCAGAGCACTTGAGATGCTCAATACTGATCCGGCCAACACAATGCAAACTGTTTTAATCAAGTTACCAGAAAATATTTTCATCATGAACCTTCTTTGTTGTTCATCCTAAGCAAATAGTAACTGAATTATTGTCGTAGCCCTTCTCGGCAAAAGAAATCGTGCTCTTAACAAATTTAGCGGCTATCGGGTAGCTTTGATTTCCATAAGCTTGCCAGCTGCAGAGACTAAATAAGCCTTATTAGGTTTGTCTTTGCGGATCCTGGATAACTCATTTTGATAGATCCGTAATTGCGTGAGGTATTTCTGGTGCAATGGAGAGTCTTCAGGTGGAATATTGAGTTTGTAATCGAGGATCGCCAAATGGTCATCAAACTCCACCAAACGATCAATCCGATACCCTTTACCTTCTGCAGTAGCAATATCGAGCTCATTCCAGGCAGTAATCCATTCGCCGGAACTAAGGTAGCGTTTGAGTTCAGATGCTTCGAGCACTGCTTGAGCTTGATTGCGTAACTGCTGAGCGCTCTCTTGATTAATACCAAGCCAATTCATCAGCTCTTGCTCGCTTGGCATTGGCGGTTTTGCTTGATTGCCCGAGTCAGGCGTTAAGAACTCAAGTAATTTATGAAAGTTCGTACCCTCTTGCAAAATTTCGGGATCAGAACCCTCTTTTGCCTGATTGAATAATTTGGCTTTTCGCTCTTCTTCTAGAGCGCCACTTTCAATTTTAAAAAGGAGGGCTTGGTGATCTTGAGTAGCGGCATCCCAAGCGATCTCAAAATGATCCATCTTAAACGGCATACTCCCGAGTTCTTGCTTGATTTCATCGGCCTGAGGATTTTCATTGGGCAGATTAAATGAGGCGACATCTAAAACATTCAAGCCGGCAGCAAGCGCTCTGCCATACCACGACCGCTCGTTGATACCAGTTTTAGTTCTTGCATCCACGCCACTGAGCCATAAGCCCTGCTTTGCACGAGTCATGGCGACATAAAGCAAGTTCCAATTCTCATTTTGACTTACTTCATTTTCTTTGTTGAAAATTACCCCGCGTTCACCAGTTAAGGATTTAGAGGTGTAGAGCGAAAGATGTGTAGGACCAGCATCCTCAGGAGACCAATCGAGCAAGACACCACGATGTGGCGGACGCCACTCAGTGTTATTGGCATCGAGCATGATGATAAATGGCGCCTCCAAACCCTTAGCTCCATGAATAGTCATCAGACTGACCCGTCTATGTCGCTCCTCCTCAGACATCTCACTTTCCACGTCTACTTCACCAATTTCTTCATGAGCTTCTGATGCCGCCTCCGCCTCCACATCCCCTTCATCTGGAGTCTCATCATCATCGCCCTGTCGTATGGCGTTGATCTCGTCAATAAAGCGACTCAAGCTAGGGTAACGTCCCCCATCTTGATTGAGTGCCAACTCTAAAAAGGCATCAAGGTTCGCGAGAACTTGTGCACGCGCTAGATTTTGAGCAGAAACAGCATACTGAATTCGCAAGTTGCTCTCGTGATAAATCAAGTCAAGCAAATCATGCACTGGTAGCGCCTCGCCAAGCACCCGCCAATGCTCCAAATATCGAGCAGCCTTCTGAATCAGCGGACTTTGATTGGCCTGTAATGCATCCCACCAAGAGGTATAGCCTTGGCTAATACTCATACTGAGCTCCTGCATCTGGGCCTCAGTAAAACTAAAGATCGGACTACGAAGCACTTGTGCAAGCGGTAAATCATGTCTTGGCGATACCAAGACGGTGAGTAAAGCAATCAGATCATCTATCTCAAGCGTATTGAGTAATCCACCTAAGCGTGAACTGTCGTAGGCAAGCGCCGCCTCACGTAAGGCTCGCTCGTACTGAGGTAAATACTTCCTGCGCTTAACTAGCAAAATAAAGTCACTACCTCTAGCTGGACGCCAAAATTCTTTTCCATCTTTTTTATCCATCACTTGGCGTGTTGCCAAAATATGATGAATCAAGCGGCCAACCTGTTTCCCCTCTTCATAACGCTGTTGATCACTTGCGGTTTGCCCAACATCCTCTATCGGAGTATCAAAGGCCGTACCAACACGCTGTAGCTGCTCATTTTCAATGCGCTCAATTAAGGGCAATAAAAAGACTTCTCCTTTTACAGAGTAATCATGCGGGGGCAAGTCATCTAATAAAGGCGTCCAGTCAGTATATTGCTGGGCATATCGATAGCTTACAGGTAGAGCTCCCGCCATGAAAATAGCGTTCACTGCATCATTGATTGCTGGTGCATTTCGACGCGTCGTATTCTTTAGCAAATAGACTGCATCTAATTGATCTTCTAAAAAGACTCGAGCGCTTTCAAACAAGCGAGGATCTGCACGACGAAAACGATAAATAGATTGCTTAGGATCGCCGACTATGAAAACGCTCGGTTTAGATCCATCCTCACCATAACCTTCGAGCCATGAACGCAAAATTTGCCACTGCAATGGATTGGTATCTTGAAATTCATCAATCAAAATATGAGCGTACTTTGCATCTAGGCGCGCCTGCAGATACGATGCGTTGGCAGCACTTGCCATTAATTGACTAACGCCGATCTCTAAATCATCAAAATCCCTAACCCGCATTGACTCTTTAGTCCTCGCCAAATGAGCGAGCATCGCCTCGCTCATCGCAAACCAAGCAACATTAAGCTCATTAATTAGATGTTCGCTTTGCCAGTCAAAAAATGCTTGGTAAGCATCAACCCAGTTATTACGGATACTCGTAATGCGCGCTAAATCACCGCCCTCAGCATTCACATAATTGGCCATCGGCACTGTCATGGTGGCAATGTCCGCTAAAGGGGTGCGCTTTTGCGTCAGAAAATAAGCTTCCCATTGATCAGCAATCTCCATTACTGACTTCCCATCCCGATGAAGAGCCATCACCTTCTCTATAAAAGCTGCTTTGCCCTGTTGGGTAGGTGTGCCATGACTAAAGCACTTATACATAATCTCCAAGTCGACTGCAGTTTGCGTTTGTTGCCAATGGGTTTCCAGTGGATTGGGTTTACCTAGATAAGGCAAAACCTGTTGCAAATATCCAATTGGTTCTACCTTATTGGCAATGCATGTATCTTGGAAAAATGTCCATGCGCCTCTTTGCTTAAAGAGACTATAGTTGCCCATCAAAAACTTTTGCGTTTCATGGGCGCCAAATTCTGCAAGCAATACGTCATAGTGCTTTTTCAGATTCTCTGGCAGATTACCCCACCAATCCTCCATGCACTCCTCTTGCAAGCGTTTAGCGTCCTCTCGTAAATTAAATCCAGGTTGTACCTCTGCGGATACTGGCGCCGCACCAAGCAAGCGCCCAAACCAACCATGGAAGGTGTCAATCACAATCGCCTGTGGGCTGGATAACACTTTGAGATATAGAGCTCTGGCTTGTGGAAGTAGCTTTTGGGCTTCTGCAGCAGTTAAGCCTCGAGCCTTTAATTCTTTGATCAGGGTTTGATCATCAGCAGTAGAAAAATCTTCCAACAAACCATAAAGACGATCCCGCATTTCTTGCGCGGCTTTGCGGGTAAAGGTAAGCGCCAAGATCTCCTGGGGTTTAGCGCCTGCCAATAGGAGCCGAATCATGCGTGCAACCAATAACCAAGTCTTACCACTACCCGCACATGCAGATACGATGACTGATTTCTCAGGATTACAAGCTAAGGCGTAATCGAATTCTGCTGTCACCACATACCCTTTCTACAAATACCCCGAGCTTCACAGTATTTGCAAACACTATTAGGTGCAAAAGCTTGCATAGGCTTTCTTGCCCACAAGACCTTTAAATCTTTCTCAATTTGAATTGAAAATTGCTCCATCAATTCAGGCATATCATCCACAGCATTTACCCGGATGTTTTTTGCCTCACCTTTATCCAACTCTGCTTTAAGCGTCACCCATTCCGCCTTCTCTACCTTGCGACCAGGCAGATGGGCGGAAATCGGGTTCTCATTAGCAGCACGAGCGTAGATCAACAATTGAGGGTCATTTAAGATGAATTCGGCACGATCCTTAAT
>CANIMS010000069.1 GCA_947468785.1 Betaproteobacteria bacterium | reverse complement strand
TACTGAGCGGGTTGGGGCTGCCAATATTCCAGATAGGCCGGCAATCGCGCATCCTAGGCCGAATACCAATAGCCATACCTTGGCAATATCTACACCAAGAACTTTGACAATTTCTTGATCAGCAGCACCAGCCTTGATGATCAGGCCATAGCGAGTTTTTTGGATCAAGAACCAGATACCAAAAATGATGACTGCCGTAGCAGCAATTAAAAAGAGTCTGTATTTAGGGAAGTATCCGAAGCCTACATTAACGGTTCCGGTTAAACCACTAGGAGTAATGGATGGCATACCCTCAATACCAAAGGTGACTCGAATAGCTTCAATGAAGACATAAGAGAGGCCAAAGGTCAGTAGAAGTGGGTAATCTAGGCCGCGACCGTATAGAGGTCTTACTAAGAAGCGCTCTGTTATTAGACCAAGGCATCCGGTGACTAGCGGTGTTAAGACAAGGCTAAACCAAAAATTGCCAGTGACGCCTAAAAAATAGACGCCTAAAAATGCACCGACCATAAAAAAGGCGCCATGGGCGAAGTTCACCACATTGAGCATCCCAAAGATAAGGCACAAACCCAGTGCTAAAAGTGCATAAATACTACCTAGGGCAATTCCCGTAAGCAGTTGCATGCATAAAAGTTCGAATGTCAGACCGGTCATAAATGTACTCAAAAAAACTCCCCATGATTTAATGAAATCAGGGGGAGTAGTTCAGGGCGCTCAGTTGATTGCCCTGATATTTGCCTTAGGCTTTATGGCCCAATTCTGCGCAAGTACGCATGTTCTTTTCAGTGGTAGGCTCAATCGTCAGAATATTGAAGACGTCATATTTGTCTTTCATATTCTTTGATTTTGATTCCACAATAATGACGGTCTGAACTGCTTGGTGGTCGCACTTACGATAATATTCAGGGCCTTTGTACCAGTCATACTTGAGATTTTCCATGGCGCCTATGACTTTCATAGTGTCAGTGGACTTGGCAATCTTGACGGAAGCAAGAACACTCCTAACGCCAGCATATCCTAATGCGCCGTAATCGGATGGTACTGAGCCGTTATACATTTTTCGGAATGCATCGTTAAATGTTTTAGCCGTAGGAATGCGATCTTCAAGACCCCAGTAATAAGAAGTTCCACCGATGATTCCTTCAAATGCTTCAGGACCACCAGCAAGACGTGCCGTGTAAAGCAAAACTGGCGCCATAATTTTCATGCTCGACTTCAGACCAAAGTCGGTACATTGCTTAGCAGCATTGACTAGGTCACGACCGAAGTTACAAAGCACCAAAATATCTGGATTCAATGCTTTAATGCGTGGCAAGAAAGCAGAGTAATCAGAAGCACCCAGTGGATGGCGAATATCCGCTAGGGTTGTAGCTCCCATTTCTTTGCCAGCACGCTCAAAGGCGCGAACCATTTCATGGCCGTAGGCATAGTCAGCAGTTAAGAACACAATCTTTTTACCAAAGCGTGGAATTGCGTAGCGAGCCAATGCACCCGCAGTCATATGTGGGTTTAATGCCTCGTGGAAGGTATATACACTCCAGTCTTTTATTTCATTAATAGCATCAGACTGACTAATAGAGTTAAAAATAATCTTACGCTCTTTACAGACTGCATTAATGGAGAGTTGAGTAGCTGCTGATAGGGAACCTACTACATAGTTCACTTTATCTTTTTCAATCAGCTCTAAGGTACGAGTCGCAGCTTCGCCAGGATTCAGCTTGTCATCACGCACTAACAGTTCTGCTTTACGACCGTTAAAGCCACCAGCATCATTAAATTCCTTAATGGCCAATTCCGCTGCTTTGACTTGGTCTTGCGCTTCAGCAGAGAAGGGCCCTGTTAGTGGTACTGGAAAGCCGATCTTAATTGTGTCTGCTTGAGCATTGGCAACGTTTAACCAGAGAGGAGTGCTAGCTACTGTAGCTCCACCGATTAACACTTTTCTTCTTGTTTGATTCGTTACTTTTTGTTTCATGGTTGTCTCCTCCAGATAAAACTTTGTTTAAATAAGAATACTTTTTATTGCGTAAATCTTAACTGAATGCACCAATCAATGCGTGGATTCAGGTACTGCTTTCCCTTGTACTAATAAATCACTGATATCTATTGCTGTTTCTGCCATCACGGTATCGGCATTTCGCTTCAGGTTTTCGCTATTTGAAACGCCTTTGCTGCCTTGCGCTTGCATATATCGACCTAAATATTGCGCTCTTGCCACCACTTGCTGTCCTAGCTTGAGGCGTTCATCTCTATAGGCTTTTAAGGCTGCTGGGGTGGCGCCGAGTTCAGCAATATATTTAGCAATCACTATGGCCTCGTCCCCAGCTTTAGTGACGCCCATGCCAACATGAGGTCTTCCCACAAATGCAGCATCACCCATAAGGGCGATTCGCCCAAAAACAATTTCTTCGGAGCGAACATCATATATCGCTTGCAAGAAAGGAGCGGCTGTTTTTTCGAGGATTTCTGCATACTGTGGGGCTAGAATTTCTTTAGCCTTTTGGCGCATCTTCGCAATGTGTTTCCAAGAGACTTTCAGAGGGGGGATACCAATTGGATAGTATTGCCCATCATCATCTGTTAGCAGACTGACTAACTCCTCATTTTCAGAAGCAGGTCGATACCAAACAAAGTTATAGCGGCGCTTACCTGGCCGAGTGTCATTTCCAGAGCCAGCAACGGGATAGCCTAGCATTTGCTCACCTTTTGGAAGGCAGAATCCAAAACGATTAAATAGGGTATCTAAGGTGTAATTAGATAAACATGCCTCATCACATACGCCACGCCATGCAATATAGCCCGCATATTCGGGTTGTATCTGAGGAGCCACTTGTCCTCGTACACCAGAACGTATTCCATCGGAGGCAATTAATAGTGCTGCTTCGTAGTGACTACCGTCTTCACAAATCACTTGAACAGCATCAGCCGTTTGACTGACAGTTTTAACGGCCTTTCCTTGGAGATAGCGCTCGACCGGAAAGGCTTCTTTCAGCATGTGATACAGACGACTCCATGATGTCAGTATTTGCGGTAACTCCATCATGCCTAGGCTTTGGCCATCAGATCCAAGAGTAACGCGCTGCGTTACTGCTACACCGAGCGTGTCATCTACTGCAACGCCAGCCTGACGCAATGCATCTGCTAAAGCAGCATGCGTGACAATGCCAGCGCCACGACCGTCTAATGAGCCCATCGCTTTTTCTAGCAAAGTGACATCATGCCCTTGACGGAGCAAAATATTGGCTGCAAAAAGCCCGCCCAATGATCCGCCGACGATGATGATCTTTGCCATAAGCGCGTTCTTAGGCAGCCTTAGCGTCTAACGCTGCTTTTTCTTCTGCGGGGTAATTCAATTCAATTACCACTCCATTAGGATCATCTAAAAAGATCTGATGAAGTTGAAGGACTGGAACTGTACGCTCACGATAAGGAATATTAAGTTTTTTGAGAAGTGCAATTTTTTCTTCAAGTCCATTTGCAAAAAAGGCGATGTGGTCTACTGCACCAGAGCCATACAAAGAGGCAGGATCACGCTCTCCAAGGTATTTCTTTAGGCCATTGGGATCATTTTTATCAATAGCAATGAGATGTAAGACCGCATTAGCCCAGCTATTTTCGTCGCCGTTATAGAGCCAAACTCCTGGGAAAGGAAACTCAGGTCTAGGTCCCACGGTCAAACCCAGTAACTTGCTAAAAAACTCTGTTGTTTTTTCGATCTCAAGACTACGAATAGAGAAGTGATTTAGGCTTAAATTTGACATGGGGACCTTTTGAATTAAGCAAATAAGGAATTAGCAGATTGAAGGTAGGACTGAACACGATCACGAATAATTTCTTGCTCGGTATTGGGGCTCTCGACAGCATAGATCGCTTGTCCATAGATCCAACGTCGCATCCCAATATAGAAAATGCCGCCATGGAGCCCCATCAAAAACTCTAGCTCGCGTTGAGTAGGTTTAGAAGTGGTTGATCGATTGCAATACTTTCTAGTCTCGCGAATCAGTCTTGGTAGTAAGCGTACACGCAACAACTCAAAGAACCGATCGCTAATGGAATGGTCGCTTAAGCCTGAAAAAATCAGGATCCGAACAAAGTCATAAGTCAATACAGTATTTGTATAGTCTAAGTAAAAAGCATTGAACTTCTCTTCTGGGGTGAGCCTCTCATCATCTAACAGCGCTTCCCATTCTGGCTTCCAGCGCGATTCAAATACTTCTTTGTAGACCTCTTGAATTAGCGCATCTTTAGTTGGGAAATAGTGATAGAGCAGGGTATGCGTGACGCCCAGTTCTTTCGTTAAATTTCTAAGTTGACCGTCCATGCCATGCTTAGCGAAGAATTGAATAGCGCGATCCAAAATTTGGCGCTTACGCTCAACGGTATTCATTCTTCGTTTGGCTGGCGTCATTGTGCCAACCGAATTTTCAGCTGAATCTGAACTAGAAAAGCTATCTTCTATCAAACGCATGGATTCTCAGGGTTTGTCCGAATTTTGACCTATTGACCAAAAGTTAAATAATGGTACATTGTTGAACAATTGGTAGATAAGACTCTATTCGGACAAACCCCAAGGAGAATGCATGGAACTTAATGGCGAGCAGCTCATAGCCGCTTCAATCCCAGACGTATGGAAGGGCTTGAATGATGTTGATGTGCTGGCCAGATCCATTCCAGGCTGCGAGGAGATTAGTCGAATTTCCCCAGAAGAGGTTCATGCCAAGGTGATGTTCAAGATTGGGCCTGTTCGGGCTCGTTTTTCAGGGAAATTACTCCTCAGTGACATCATTCCTGACCAGTCTTGCTCAATGGCATTTGAGGGGTCTGGAGGCGCTGCCGGCTTTGCTAAAGGTAAATCACGAGTTGAATTAAAGCCCGCTGAAGGTGGCACCTTGGTTTCCTATACTACTGAAGCCTCTATTGGTGGCAAGCTGGGTCAAATAGGTGGACGCCTCATCAGTGCGTCTGCAAAAAAGATTGCAGATGATTTTTTTCAAAAGTTTGCAAAAGAATTAGGCGGTGAGGCGATTGCATTAGAGTCTGACAAGAGCGATCAGTAAAAAAGTGATAGACAAAATAAAAAGCCTTTAAGGCAAAAATTAGTGGTGGAGGAGACAACATGAAAGCCGCAGCATTTGATTACGTAAAGCCTAAGGCCTTGCCAGAGGCACTGTCATTATTGGCAGAAGCGGGGGAAGATGCCCGACTGATTGCAGGTGGCCAAACTTTACTGGCTACCTTGAATATGCGCCTTTCTGAACCAAGTGTCTTAATTGACATTACAGATATCGCTGAGCTCAAAGGTATTACATTAGTTGGCGACCATCTGCGTATTGGCGCATTAGTGACTCATACTGAGATTGAGGATTCACAGCTGATTGCTCAGCATGCGCCTTTGCTAAAGGCTGCAGCACCTCATATTGCTCATCGCGCTATTCGGAATTTAGGTACCTGGGGAGGATCATTAGCGTATGGTGATCCAGCAGCTGAGTGGCCGGCATGTAGCCTCACCTTAAGCGCCATCATGATTATTCATGGACCTTCTGGAGAGCGTCGGATCTCTGCACAAGACTTCTTCATTGATCTGTATACAACTTCACTTGAGCCTGATGAAATTTTAGTTGCGACTGAAATTCCAATTGCTAGTAGCAATCAAGTGTTCTATTTTCATGAGTTAGCTAGACGTCATGGTGATTACGCCGTAGCTGGATTAGCAGCAGTAGCGAAGAAACAGGATGATGTATTGACTGATTGCGCTTTTACATTTTTCTCTATTGGTGCAACGCCTGTGATGGCAATTCAAGCGCAGAAAATAGTGAATGGTCAAGCAGTCAATCTAGATTTGATTACTAAGGCCGTTAGTGCAGCCAGATCAGAGATTGAAGCTATTGCTGATATCACCAATAGCGCAGAGGCCAAACAACATTTAATCGGCGTGTTGCTTGAGCGTGGCCTGAAGCACTTAGTTTCCTGATATACCAAAGAAGAATTCGGAGATCTTTATGAGCATCAAGAAAAAAATTTCATTAACTGTGAATGGCCAGGCTGTGACTGCAGAAGTAGAGCCGCGCACTCATTTGGTCGATTTTTTGCGTGAAGAATTGCACTTAAAAGGACCTCATCTAGGTTGTGAGCAGGGCGCCTGCGGAGCTTGTACTGTAAAGGTGAATGGTCAAATTATTCGTGGCTGTTTGTATCTCGCAATACAGGCAAATGGTAGTCAGGTGGAGACGGTTGAAGGCTTGACAAAGAACGGTACATTGACTGATCTTCAAGAATCTTTTATGCGACATAACGCCATGCAATGTGGCTTTTGTTCTTCAGGAATGTTGTTGGCTGCTGCAGAGTTAATTGAGCAACGACCTAAGGCGACGCGTGAGGAAGTACGCGAATGGATTTCTGGTAACTATTGTCGTTGCACGGGTTACCACTCGATCGTTGATGCCATTGTTGATGTTTTAGTTGCGCGTGCCAGTGGCCAAAAAATTAAACCAGTGATTGCTCACGCTTAATTAATTTAGGAAAACGTATTATGAATAAGCCAAGTGATTTAAAGGGACTGGTTCTTGATCCGGTGACCAATGACCAGCGCTATATCGGTGCTAGCGAGCCAAGACATGGTGCGCGTCGTCTTCTAGAAGGTCAGGGCACCTATATTGATGATATTAAGTTGCCACGGATGGGGCATGTAGTTTATTGGCGCTCGCCAGTTGCCCATATGAAGATTGGCAAGATACATCAAGAGCAAGCTAGAAAGATGCCAGGTGTTTTGGCTGTTGTCGATGGCATTGAGATGGCCAAGTTGTGTAAGCCTTGGGTGGCTACTTTAGGCCATTTGGCGGGCATGAAGTCAGCTCCTCAATATGCATTGGCAATTGATCGCGCATGTTGGCAGGGTGAGCCGGTTGTGGCGGTGGTTGCCGAAACCCGTGCACAAGCTGAAGATGCTTTACAGCTAGTGGATGTTGAGTGGGAGGAGCTGCCCGCGGTGGTTTCAATGGAATCTGCTTTAGATCCAAAAACACCAGTTATTCATCCAGAGCTTGGGGACAATTTATGTTTTACCCGCACTCTAGATGTTGGTAATGTAGACGAGGTATTTGCGAGTGCTGATATTGTTGCTGAGGCCACTTTTGGCTTTGGTCGACATACTGGCGTTACTCTTGAGCCACGTTGTCAAATTGCTGATTACAACCCTGGAGAGAGACGTTTAACGGTCTATCACTCCCAGCAAGCACCGCATATGATGCAAGACTTATATTGCCGCCAATTTGGTTTATCCGAATCGGATGTGCATGTGATCTGTAAAGATGTTGGAGGTTCATTTGGTATTAAGGTTCATGCATACCCAGATGACTTTGCCACAGTAGGCTTGTCGATGATGCTTGAGCGGCCTGTAAAGTTTGTAGCTGATCGTCTTGAGTCTTTCACCAGCGATATTCATGCTCGTGAGCATCGTATTAAAGGACGTATTGCTGCTAATAAAGCGGGCGATATTTTGGCTTTTGAGATAGACGATTTGACCGCCATTGGTCCTTACTCGATGTTCCCTAGAACCAGTGCGATTGAAGGCAATCAAGTGGTCAATTTGGTTGGTGGTCCATATAAACACCAGAACTACCGAGCTAAATTGAATGTCGTATTTCAGAATAAAACACCAACCTGTCAGTATCGTGGAGTGGGTCATCCGATTGCCTGCGCTGTAACAGAGGGCTTAGTTGATTTAGCAGCACAAAAACTACAAATGGATCCT
>CANIMS010000068.1 GCA_947468785.1 Betaproteobacteria bacterium | reverse complement strand
TAAAAGGGCAATTAGCGCTAAATTATCAATTTGCGTGAGAAAGTTCATCACCGGATTATAGAATGGCTCTATGAAACAACTTGTCCTTATTCGTCATGGCGAATCTGCCTGGAACCTCGAAAACCGCTTCACGGGCTGGGCGGATGTTGACTTGACCCCTAAAGGCGTCGAACAGGCCCTAGCCGCAGGAGAAAGTCTCAAAAAAGCTGGTTATGAGTTTGATGTAGCTTATACCTCGGTCCTTAGGCGCGCTATTCGCACTCTTTGGCACGTACAAGATGCCATGAACCTCATGTGGATCCCAGTGGTTCATAGCTGGAGATTAAACGAGAGGCATTACGGCGCATTAACGGGTCTTAATAAAGCTGAGACTGCTGCCAAGTATGGAGATGCGCAGGTACATATCTGGCGACGTTCATACGATGTACGTCCACCACTCTTAGAAACCCATGATGAGCGCAACCCTCAAAAAGACCCGCGCTACTCCAAACTGAGTACAACGGATATTCCGCTAGGCGAGTGCCTTAAAGATAATGTGCAACGCGTTCTGCCACTATGGAATGAATCGATTGCTCCAGCACTTAAAGCCAATAAGCGTGTACTCTTAGTAGCGCATGGCAATAGCATTCGTTCTTTAATTAAATATTTAGATCAAATGTCTGATGAAGCCATCATGGAAGTTAATGTACCAAACGGTGTACCACTAGTTTATGAGTTGGATGACAACCTTAAACCCATTCAACATTACTATTTGGATTAGGGTAACAAGAATTTATGCGTCAATTTCTAAAGAACTTCGCTCTCATTACGGTCGGCTTAATTGCCGGGGTTGCAGCCACCATTCAATTTTCGGCTAGCGCTCAGCAAGGTAGCACCTTGCCCTTAGATGAGCTCCGCACCCTCTCGAATGTCTTCGCTCAAATTAAACGTGAATACGTAGAGCCTATTGAAGATAAGCAGTTACTAACGGATGCCGTTAAAGGCATGGTGAGCAGTCTAGATCCTCACTCTACCTTCTTAGACAAAAAAGATTTTTCGGAAATGCAAGAACAGACTTCCGGAAAGTTTGCAGGACTTGGAATCGAGATTACTTCTGAAGATGGTCTTGTTAAGGTGCTTAATCCTATTGAAGATAGCCCAGCCGCTCGTGCTGGTCTTCAAGCAGGTGATCTGATTACCCGTCTAGATGACAAACCTGTACGTGGCATGTCTCTTGATAAAGCAGTGCGTACTATGCGTGGTACACCTGGCACAAAAATCACCTTAACAGTATTTCGCAAGAGTGAAGAGCGTAGTTTTCCAGTAACCATCACTCGTGCTGAAATTAAAGTACAGTCAATCAAAACTAAAATCTTAGATAACGATATCGCATGGATTCGTATAACGAGCTTTCAAGAGCGAACCATTCCCGATCTTGCCAAAAAACTGACTGAAATTGCAAATCAGAATCCCAAGCTCAAAGGCATCATTTTGGATTTAAGAAACAACGGGGGCGGCCTCCTACAAGGCGCGGTTGGCGTAGCAGCAGCCTTCCTACCTCCTGATGTAGTGATTGTCAGCACTAAAGGTCAAGCCCAAGACTCTAAGCAAGTCTTTAATGCTTCGCCAGCGATGTATCGCCTTAATGAGCCTGGGGATCCATTGGCCGGAGTGCCAGCAATGTTTAAGAAATTACCAATGGTAGTTTTAGTAAATGCTTACTCTGCATCAGCATCTGAAATCGTTGCTGGTGCCTTACAAGATTACAAGCGTGCGACGATTATTGGTAAGACTACCTTTGGTAAGGGCTCTGTGCAAACCGTTCGCCCATTAACGAATGATTCAGCCCTAAAGATCACCACTGCTTACTACTACACTCCAAGCGGCAAATCAATTCAGGCCTTTGGAGTTAAACCTGACATTCCTGTGGATCAAAATAAAGATGGCGATCCAGATGACGTATTAATTACTCGTGAAATCGACAGTGAGAAACATTTACGCAATAAACAATCTGCTGAAGATAAGCTGATCAAAGATCGTGAGCAACGTCGTCTAGAGGAGTTACAACGCATTGAAGAAAAAAATGCGAAGAAAACTCCTGAAGAAAAAGAGAAAGATAAGAATAAGAAGCTGCCAGAATTAGGTAGCGCTGATGATTTCATGCTTTCTCAGGCAGTAGCTTTCATTAATGGTCAGCCGGTGAAGCGCTCTTCATCCAAGCTCGAGTAATCACCCTTAAAAGCACTCGAATCTGCAGATGAATGACGAGCAGTTACTTCGTTACTCAAGACACCTACTCCTTGAAGAGATTGATGTAGCAGGCCAAGAAAGGCTGCTACAGTCACACGCTCTGGTGATAGGAGCAGGCGGGCTGGGCAGTGCTGCGGCTCCTTACCTGGCAGCTGCTGGGCTTGGCCATATCACCCTCATAGATCATGACCAAGTGGAGCTGACTAATCTCCAACGTCAAATCATGCACACAGAAAATAATGTTGGCAAAAGTAAAGTTAGCTCTGGAAAACAATTTTTGCAGAACCTGAACTCTAGTATTCAAATCGAAACCATTGAAGCTAAAGCTACAACATCACTACTGGATGAGCTTTTGCCCAGCGTTAATATTGTTTTGGATTGCACTGATAATTTTTCGACACGTCATTTAATTAACGCAAGTTGTGTAAAGCATTTAATCCCTTTGGTTTCAGGCTCTGCTTTACGCTTCGATGGTCAAATTAGTGTATTTGATCCTCGCAATCCAACTTCGCCCTGCTATGCCTGTATTTTTTCCCCTGAGGAATCTTTTGAAGAAGTGAGTTGCGCCAGCATGGGCATCTTTTCTCCACTCGTTGGCATTATTGGTGCGATGCAAGCAGCACAAGCTCTGCAAGTCTTAATTGGTTTTGGAGAGCCTCTCGTTGGACGTATGTTGCTCTGGAATGGGCGCAGTACCCAAATTGATGAAATCCGAATTTCTCGCAACCCCGATTGTCCGGTATGCGGAAAATCGCACTAGCTTTACGAGAATAAACGCTCTAGCGCTTTAGCTTGGTCTTCTGGCTCATACGCCTTCAAAACTCTTGAGATGCGCGCCTTTAAGAGACCTACGTTTGCCTTCAATATCTCACGTTTGACCAACAACAACTGACTGAAGTGCATAGAAAAATCGGTTAAACCCAAAGCCAGCAAGAGCTTCGTCAGCGTGGGATCCCCAGCCATTTCGCCACAAACGGCAATGGGAACATTAGCGCGTTTAGCCTGACTAATAATGCTATCGAGCAAAAGCAGAATAGCGGGATGCAGTGGATCATATAAATGCGCTACCGCATTATCTGCGCGATCAATCGCCAAGGTGTACTGAATCAGATCATTGGTACCAATAGACAGAAAATCAAAGCGGTTAATAAATAATGGCAGCACTAAAGCAGCTGCAGGAATTTCAATCATGGCACCAACTTGAATATTGGGATTGAAAGCTTGACCACGTTGATGGAGTTGCTGCTTTGCTTTTTCTATTAAACGAAATGTTTCATCAATCTCTTTGGCATGGGCCAACATTGGAATCATGATGCGTGCTTGCCCATAAGCCGATGCTCTCAAGATAGCCCGCAGCTGAGTCAAGAAAATTTCTGGTTCAGTTAATGACCAGCGAATCGCTCGCAATCCCAAGGGTGAAGTGCCCGTTTGAGATCCATCAAAACCAGCCCCCAAGGCTTTATCAGCACCCACGTCAATGGTTCTGATATTGACTGGTAAGCCATGCATTAAGTCAACTACTCGACGGTACTCAAGGTACTGTTGATCCTCATTTGGCATTGCTTGCTTGCGATCCATGAATAAGAATTCAGACCTAAACAGTCCCACACCTATCGCACCAAGAGCTACTGCTTGATTGGCATCTTCTGGTAATTCAATATTGGCAAATAATTCAATGTCAACGCCGTCAGCTGTAGCTGTTCTAGAGTGTTTAAGCTGCTGTAGTTTGCGCGCCTCTTTGATGGCTTGTGTTTGCAGCTTCCGATACTCTGCCAACAACTGCTCATCAGGGGCAATAACGACTACACCACGCTCACCATCTAATACCAACCAATCCCCATGACGAATCATCTCACTAGCATGGCGCACACCCACCACTGCAGGAATCTCCATGCTGCGAGCCACAATAGCGGTATGAGAAGTCTTACCTCCTAGATCGGTTACAAAGCCAGTGAAGGCATGCTCTTTGAAGCGCAACATATCGTGTGGCGCAATATCATGCGCCACAATAATTGAATCAACACCTACATCACTAGGCGATAAAAGGGCGGCATTCTCTAGGGTATCTTTCTTTTGAGAGTTCAGAGCCTTAATCACTCTTTCTGCTACCTGGCGTATATCGTTTGCGCGCTCTTTTAGATAGGGGTCTTCAATTTCAGAAAATTGCTCGAGCAAATCATTTAACTCAGTAGTTAATGCCCATGCCGCATTTAATCTTTGTGTACGTATCAGATTAATGGGTTTTTCAGCCAAGGCTGGATCAGCCAAAATCATACCGTGCACATCCAAGAATGCTGCCATCTCTGGAGGTGAATCTTTCGGCAATCCTAGTCGTAATTGTTCGAGCTCTTGGCGAACTTGATCGAAAGCATCTAATAATTTCTGTGCCTCGAATTTTTCTTTACCAGGCTCAACTAGATAATGACTCACTTCTAAAGCTGCACGCGAAATCAGTACCGCCTTGCCAATGGCAATGCCTTTCGATACTGGAATTCCATGCAGAGAAAAAGTCATCTTTACTACTCGCCTTCACCAAAGCGGTCATTAATCAACTCAGTCAACGCCGTCATGGCTTCATCTGCCCGATCGCCAACTGTCTCAAGCGTTACTTTGCTGCCCATTCCTGCGGCTAACATCATCACACCCATAATGCTCTTAGCATTAATTTGACGCCCGTTCCGTGACAACAATATTTCACAGGGGTATTGCGCTGCCAGCTGGGACAGCTTGGCAGAAGCCCGTGCATGCAAGCCTAATTTATTGATGATTTCTATTTCGGTAGTCGGCATAAGGACTTATATCACTCACTTTTTTCATTCACTTTGCTACCAAGGCGCAAGATTCCATTCTGCCCCCCTTGAAGCACTTTGGCTGCTAACTCTTCAAGACTCTCACCGCGATGCGTAATACAGCGCATCAACATCGGTAAATTCAGACCCGTTAATACGATGACATTGCCCAGTTCTGCGCTGGGTCCTGGTGCATCTAATTTAGATGCAACGTTCGCAGGGGTCGCACCCATGACATCAGTTAAAACCAAAATCCCATTACCGCTGTTCACTTTTTTAGCGGCTTCGAATACGCGATCAAAACTCACCTTGATATCTTCATAGGGTGGAACATCAACTGCGCGCACACGCTCAGGCAAGTCACCAAAAGCATGTTCGGCAAACCCAAGCATTGCGCTAGCTACAGGTGTATGGGCAACGATTACGATTCCAACCATCTTATGACAACGCCTTCTCAATCTGATTTAGCCAAAATTGTGGAACATCAAATCCACTTTGATCGGTAATTTCAACAAAACAAGTAGGGCTTGTTACATTAATTTCGGTGACATAGCCACCGATTAAATCTAATCCAACTAAGAATAATCCACGCTCATTCAAGATAGGAGCAAGACGCTCTGCAATGGATCTCTCTTGATCGCTTAAGGGCATCGCTACTCCTTTACCCCCTGCAGCTAGATTTCCCCTGATTTCACTTCCTTGTGGAATGCGAGCCAATGCAAATGGTACATATTCCCCGCCAATTAATAGAACACGTTTATCGCCTTGAGCAATCTCTGGCAAGAAACGTTGGACCATTAATGTTCTTGCGCCATTCTCACCCAAGGTTTCGACAATACTGGCCAAGTTCATTCCATCAGGACCGACTCTAAAAACGCCCATGCCGCCCATGCCATCTAAAGGCTTAATCACAATATCTCGATGCGTCTTGTGAAACGCTTCTACAGCACTCAATTCACGAGTAATCAAGGTAGGAGGAATCAGCTCAGGAAATTCAGTAATGGAAATTTTTTCAGAGTGATCACGAACAGCTGCTGGATGATTAAATACTTTTGCACCCTGACGTTCTGCTGCAGATAGCAGCCAAGTGCTATTGAGATACTCAATATCAAATGGTGGATCCGTGCGCATCATGATTGCAGAAAAAGTATTTAAGGCACGACTCTCAAGATTGCCCAACTCAAACCAAGAAGTTGAGCTCGGTTTAATCGCTAATGCCTGACAATCGGCAATCACTAGATTATCTTTCCATAACAGATTGCGACTTTGACAAAACCATAAGCGATGCCCTGCTCCCTGGGCAATCCGCATCATCGCAAGTGTTGAGTCTTTCGAAATCTTGAATGATTCCAGAGGATCGGCGATGAATAAAAAATCCATAAGTACTTATTAAAAAATTTACTCTTAATTAGGCGGGCTCAGCATCGGGATCGGTGCGCTCAAGCTCTAAGGATGCAGCCAATAAGGCTAAGCGAGCAACAACGCCGTACAAATAAAAACGATTTGGCGCTGCGCTGCCTGGCTTAGCGCTTAAATCAGGCATGGAATTCTGCTCAAAGGCTAAAGGCACAAAGTGCATACCTGGAGCGTTGAGGTTTTCATCGGGACCACGATCGGTATGGACTCGATAGAAACCACCAATGACATAACGATCAATCATGTACACCACAGGCTCGGCAACCGCCTCGTTGACTTTCTCAAAGGTATAGACGCCCTCTTGAATCAATACATCGCTTACTTCTAAGCCTTCCTTAACGACGCTCATCTTATTGCGATCTTTTCGATTCAAGTCCTTTAGTTGCGAAGGATCATGAACAACCATGACACCCATGCCATAGGTTCCAGCATCGGCTTTTACAACGACATAAGGCTTATCTTTAATTCCATACTCACGATACTTCTTAGCGGTCTTCTTGAGAATTTGCTCCACTGCAGTCTGAAGCTCATCTTCACCCTTGCGCTCATGGAAGTTCACATTTGAGCAATGTGTGAAATAAGGATTAATCATCCACGGATCAATATCGACCACCTTAGCAAACTTCTTAGCAACCTCTTCATAGGCAGCAAAGTGATTCGACTTACGCCGCATATGCCAGCCCGCATGCAATCCCGGCAGCAGATATTGCTCATGAATATTCTCCAAAATTGGAGGAATGCCAGCAGACAAATCGTTATTTAATAAAATAGAGCAAGGATCAAAATCTTTTAATCCTAGGCGCTGCTTTTTCAATCCAATGCGAGACAAAGGCTCCATTAAGAGTCGATTACCATCCGGCAATTCAATCCACGTAGGCTTTTTAATTTCCTCGGAAAAAGTTCCAAGGCGCACATTCAAGCCTGCTTGACGCAAGATTGAGGATAAGCGCGCAATATTTTGCAAATAAAAGGTATTGCGGGTATGGCGCTCAGGTATCAGTAGTAAATTTTTTGCTTCGGGACAAATCTTCTCGATTGCAGCCATGGCCGCCTGCACAGCTAGAGGCAGCATTTGGGTAGAGAGATTATTAAAGCCGCCAGGGAATAGATTAGTGTCTACTGGAGCTAACTTAAATCCAGAATTTCGGAGGTCAACTGAGCAATAAAAGGGCGGGGTATGCTCTTGCCACTCCAGCCGAAACCAGCGTTCGATTGTGGGGGTTGCTTCAAGTACCTTGGACTCTAATTCGAGCAAGGGGCCACTAAGGGCAGTGATGAGATGTGGGACCATTTCACCATTGTAAGATTATTAAAAGAAAGACGCGGGATCCAGGGATCCCGCGCTAGAAACCAGGCAGCGCATCAAGGCCGCCCAGTGAGGGGTAAATCGACTAATTAAG
>CANIMS010000067.1 GCA_947468785.1 Betaproteobacteria bacterium | reverse complement strand
GCATCCTTAATTCCAATAATGCCAGGCACACTAGCCAGCCGAACGACGGTATCGCCAGACAAATCAGCAACGGTTCGCCCAGGTACGTTGTATAGAATGACTGGAAGATCTACAGACTCAGCAATTTTTTTGAAGTGGGCATACATACCCTCTTGGGTAGGCTTGTTGTAGTACGGCACTACCTGCAAGCTGGCATCAGCCCCTACTTTTTTAGCAAATTGGGTGAGCTCAATCGCTTCCATTGTGGAATTGCCGCCAGTTCCAGCAATCACCGGAATTCTGCCAGCGATATGGTCGACGGTGACACGAATCAACTCACAATGCTCTTCTACAGAAACGGTTGGGGACTCGCCACTTGTACCAACAATCACAATGCCGTCGGAACCTTCAGTAACGTGCCAATCGAGTAAGGAACGCAGTCCAGCGTAATCCAAGCTGCCATCATCAAGCATTGGCGTAACGATAGCCGGCATGCTGCCAGAAATGGTTTTTTTATTACTAATGGAATGAGCTGTATTTGTCACCGAATGTATTCCAATTTTTAGCTGTCTTAACCTTGAAATTGTAACGGAATGCGCTCTTTTAGACCGCTTTTAGTGCACAGATCCGCTGCAGCATAGCTGGCTTAGGGCTAGCCTGATAAATATCCTCATAAGCAATGATTTTTAGGCTATGACTGGCGGCTAAAGCAAGTAATTCCCCTGTTTTTAAGAGGAAATTAGGATTAGAGGGTTTTCCGAATGCCTCATTACCCTGTGCAAAGGTTTCATAGATCAGAACCCCGCCTGGGCTCAGCATTTGAGGTAATTGGTCTAAATGAGGTCGATACAAATAATTGGTCACCACAATACCTTCAAACTGCCTACCCTCTAGGGGCCAAGTTTGAAGTTCCAAATCCCACTGCTCCGCAGTAATTCTCTCTGAAGCAATCGAGTCTATCTTGCTAATATCCTGATCAACCGCAATTACCGAGTAGCCTAGCTCAGCTAAATAGAGTGAGTGACGTCCACCACCACAGGCAAGATCCAATACCAATCCTGATTTTGGTATGAGCGGAGAAAAGCACCTCACCCAAGGTGATACCTCTATGCTCTCATCATGATTCACCAGCAGGCCTTGGGCTTAATCGTATGCCAGACCCATGGCTTCGCGGACCTCGCGCATTGTTTCTTGAGCGACTTTACGAGCCTTGTCACAGCCATCAGCAATGATTGAGCGTAGCAAACTAGGATCATCCAAGTATTTTTGAGCACGTTCAAACATCGGTTGCTGCTCCATCAAAATGGCATCAATTACAGGTTGCTTGCATTCAAGACATCCGATACCAGCAGATTTACACCCCTTATCTACCCATTGCTTAGTTTCCTCATTGGAATAGACGGTATGCAATTGCCACACTGGACAACGGGCAGGATCACCAGCATCCGTTCTGCGAACTCGGGCAGGATCAGTCGGCATTGTCCTAATTTTCTTAATCACCTCTTCAGGCTGCTCTCGAATGCTAATCGTATTGCCATAAGATTTGGACATTTTTTGCCCGTCAATACCTGGCATGCGCGATGCTTCTGTTAATAGTGCCTGAGGCTCCGGAAGAATAATTTTGCGAGAGCCCTCTAGGAAGCCAAACAACCTTTCACGATCAGCCATAGAAAGGCTTTGTGCATCTTGCAATAAAGCTTTCGCTTGCTCCAAGGCTTCATCATTACCGCGCTCCTGAAAGGCAACACGCAGTTCTGCATACATCTTTGCACGCTTACTACCTAATTTCTTTACAGCCTCTAATGCTTTCTCTTCGAAGCCTGGCTCACGTCCATACAGATAATTAAAGCGCCGAGCAACTTCACGAGTCATCTCTACATGTGGCACTTGATCTTCGCCAACTGGTACAAACTGAGCGCGATAAATCAAAATATCAGCAGCCTGTAGAAGCGGATAACCTAAAAATCCATAGGTTTGCAAATCTTTTTCTTTTAACTTTTCAATCTGATCTTTATAAGTAGGTACCCGTTCAAGCCAGCCCAATGGGGTTCCCATCGACAACAGCAAGAACAGTTCAGCATGCTCAGGCACCTTGCTCTGGATAAATAAGGTAGCTTGATTGGGATCCACCCCAGCAGCCAACCAATCGACGACCATATCCCAAACAGACTGTTCAATCACATCTGGGGTTTCATAATGGGTTGTTAAAGCATGCCAATCGGCCACAAAAAAGAAACAAGGGTATTCAGACTGCAGACGTACCCAGTTTTTTAAAACACCGTGATAGTGACCTAGGTGTAAGTTACCTGTTGGTCGCATGCCAGAGAGAACGCGTTCAGCAAACATCTTGTTTATCTTTAACTAAATAAATTAATGAAACACAGACCAAACAGGTGTGAGGTGTTCGGGTAAAAGTGGCAAAGTGCCTAAGTCAATATGACTTTCTGATGGATCGTGAAAATCGGATCCACGTGAAGCTAAAAAACCATATTGCTTAGCAATTCTTCCGTACTCCTGATACTGATCAGGGCTATGACTTCCAGTAATAACCTCTAATCCTAGACCGCCATGCTCCTTGAAAAACTCAAAGAGCTCATTCCTTTGAATGGCATTGAGTTTATACCTTCCAGGATGGGCAATAACAGCCTCGCCTCCAGCCGATTTAATCCAGCCAATGGCCTCATCCAAGTCAGCCCAGCGATGTGGCACATAACCAGGCTTATCCTCAATGAGATAATTTTTAAACACCTGCTCAGTGTCTTTGCATACCCCTTGCTCTACCAAGAAACGAGCAAAGTGCGTTCTGGAAATTAAATCGTGATTACCGGCGTAATGCAATGCGCCTTCATAAGCCCCCGGGATACCAACCTTTAGCAATTGCTCAGCCATCTGTTTAGCGCGATCACCGCGACCTTCGCGAGTGCGCTTTAGGCCACCCAAAATACCTTCATTATCTGGATCAATACCCAATCCAACAATATGAATCGTTTGACCAATCCATGTCACAGAAATTTCAACACCTGCCAAGTAATCCATATTTAAGGCAGCAGCAGCCTCTTTAGCGCGCCGTTGACCACCTAATTCATCATGATCAGTCAATGACCAAAGTTTCACACCATTCGCATGGGCTCGCTGCGCAAGCTCCTCTGGAGTCAGGGTGCCGTCAGACACCACTGAGTGGCAGTGCAAATCGGCATTAATGGCTGAAATAGAACTCATGACCCTATTTTAGGTCAAGCTGGTATCAATGACACGGCGGGGTGCATCTAGGTAGTCACGAGACTGCATTTCGATCAGGCGGGAGACTGTACGGGAGAATTCACTGGTAATTTGACCCTCTGTATATAAATCAGGGGCTGGAACCTCGGCAGAAATGATGAGCTTGATCCTATGATCGTATAGAACATCAATTAACCAAATAAAGCGTCTTGCTTCATTGGTCATTCTGGGTGGCATATACGGAACTCCAGACAAAATCACGGTATGAAATTGTTTGGCGATTTCTAGATAGTCATTTTGGGAACGAGGTCCACCGCACAGCGTCTTGAAATCAAACCAAACTACCCCACCCCCCATATGCAGAGGTTGTAACTCTCGAGATTCAATATAGAGTACCGGTTTTTCTACCTCTTGATGGTGACCAATTAAGCCGTGAAACATTTCTAATAAACGTTGATTGGTCTTTTCAACTAAAGGCGTTAGGTAGGCTTCTACTTGGGCCATCTGTACACGACGATAGTCATTACCGGCATCTACATTGAGTACCTCTAGCTGCTCTTCAAGTAATTTAATCGCCGGCAATAATCGATCTCGATGAAGGCCATTGGGATATAGCTGATCTGGTCGATAGTTAGAAGTCATGACAAATTGCACTCGATCAGCAAATAAAGCGCTGAGCAAGCGATACAAAATCATGGCATCAGCAATATCGTTAATATGAAATTCATCAAAGCAGATGAGACGATAGCGTTGAGAAATTCGCAAAGCAAGTTCATCTAAGGGATCTGCTAGTCCAGAGAGTTCATGTAATTCACGATGCACTTCCCGCATGAATTCGTGAAAATGAATCCGTATCTTTTTTTCTAATGGGGAGGCTGCATAAAAACAATCCATTAAAAATGATTTGCCTCGACCCACTCCACCCCAGAGGTATAAACCTTGAGGCAACTTAGGCTTGAAAATTTTCTTCTTGAGTGTGTTGCTACGAATTTCTTTGTATGCGGTCCACTCGTCTTCGCATTGTTGCAAACGCTCTATGGCACGAAGCTGCGCGGGATCGCTATGATACCCACGCGCCTCTAGCTCTTGATGGTAGAACTCAATGGTTTTCAATTACATATTTAATGCGCGTTGATCGGTCGCTAATGCTGCTTCACGAACCACTTCCGACAAACTTGGATGTGGGTGACAGATGCGTGCAATATCTTCAGCAGCTGCCTTAAATTCCATCGCTACAGCGGCTTCAGCAATCAAATCAGAAGCGTTAGGCCCAATGATATGAACCCCCAAAATTTCATCAGTCTTTGCATCGGCTAGCACTTTGACAAAACCGTCTGCCCGACCCATGCCTAAAGCACGGCCATTGGCTGCAAATGGGAACTGTCCCGCCTTATAAGCAATACCAGCTTCTTTAAGCGCCTGCTCCGTTTTTCCAACCCATGCAATTTCAGGATCGGTATAGATCACCCAAGGGATACAGTTGTAATCAATGTGAGGTTTTTGGCCAGCAATGATTTCAGCAACCAATACACCTTCATCCTCTGCTTTATGAGCCAACATGGGGCCTCTTACAACATCGCCCACTGCGTATACGCCAGGAGCAGCTGTAGCACAAGTATGGTCGTCAACTGGGATGAAGCCGCGCTCATCCACCTTCAGACCAATCTTGTCTAAACCTAATTGATCAGTATTGGGAACACGACCAACAGAAATAATCAAGCGATCGCATTCTAATTTGGCAGATTTACCGGCGCTATCGGTGTAGTTCACAACGACACCCTTCTTGTCGGCTTTCACATCACCAATTTTCACACCCATATTGATGTTTAAGCCTTGCTTGGTAAAGAGCTTTTGCGCTTCCTTAGCAATGCCTTGATCACATGCTGCCAAGAAAGAAGGTAAGGCCTCCAGAATAGTGACCTCAGAACCTAGACGACGCCAGACTGAACCTAACTCCAAACCAATGACACCCGCACCAATGACGCCTAATTTCTTAGGCACTGAATCAAACTTGAGCGCGCCCTCGTTATCGCAAATCAACACATTATCAACTGCCACACCAGGTAGATGTCGAGCTTTAGACCCAGTCGCGATAATCACATTCTTGGCGCTGACCGTTTCTTGATCTTTTCCATCAATCTTGATTTGGTATCCATCAGCGCCCTTACCTGCAAATGAGGCATGGCCTTTTAATAAAGTAATCTTGTTTTTACGAAATAAGTACTGAATACCGCCGGTCATCTTAGTAACGATATCGTCCTTACGGGCAACCATTTTTTTGGAATCAATACTGACAGATCCAACCTTGATGCCATGATCGGCAGCATGGTGGCTAATCTTTTCATATTCTTCCGAAGAGGCCAGCAATGCTTTAGAAGGAATACAACCCACATTTAAACAAGTGCCGCCTAAGCGAGGCTCACCTTTTGGGTCGTCAAAAGCATTCGATTCTGCACAGGCAACCTTAAAGCCCAGTTGCGCTGCGCGGATTGCGGCGATGTAACCACCAGGGCCACCACCAATTACGACCACATCAAAAGCTTGGCTCATGATTTCCCCTCTTACAGATCAAGGAGAAGGCGTGAAGGATCTTCTAGTGCATCCTTCATGGCAACTAAACCTAGTACCGCTTCGCGACCATCAATAATGCGATGATCGTATGACAAAGCAAGATAGTTAATTGGACGAACAACCACTTGTCCATTCTCAACCACTGCACGATCTTTAGTCGCATGAATACCCAAAATGGCAGATTGTGGAGGATTAATAATGGGAGTTGAAAGCATTGATCCGAACACACCGCCATTAGAGATCGAGAATGTACCGCCGGTGAGCTCTTCAATGGATAGTTTGCCATCTCGCGCTTTAGCACCAAACTCAGCAATCTTTTTCTCAATATCGGCCAAATTCATTTGGTCTACGTCACGCAAAATTGGAACTACTAATCCACGTGGTGAACTTACCGCAATGCCAATGTCAAAGTAACCGTGATAGACGATGTCATTACCATCGACAGAAGCGTTCAGCAATGGGAACTTCTTCAATGCATGGGTAGCAGCCTTCACAAAGAAAGACATAAAGCCTAGCTTCACACCATGAACTTTTTCAAACTGATCCTTGTACTTGTTGCGCATTGCAATCACAGGACCCATATTGACTTCGTTGAAAGTAGTCAAGATGGCATTATTCGCCTGGGACTCCAGCAAGCGCTCAGCGATACGAGCACGTAAGCGGCTCATTGGTACGCGCTCTTCAGGGCGATCACCCATTGGTATTGATGCTGTTGGAATGGGAGCAGATTTTGTACCACCAGCAGCGGCACTCAATGCATCACCCTTGGTAATGCGACCATCGCGACCAGAGCCGGCAACTTGTCCAGCGCTAATATTATTTTCCGCCAGAATTTTTGCGGCTGATGGAGCAGCAGCAGCGCCAGTAGACTTAGCAGCTTTTGCTGGGGCTGCAGCAGGAGCAGCAGCCGGTGCAGGCGCTGTAGCAGCTGGAGCAGCAGCAACAGCTGTGCTATCAATCTTGCCAATCAACTGCTCAGCAACTACGGTACCGCCATCACCAACAACAATCTCAGTTAATACGCCAGCAGATGGAGCAGGAACTTCAAGAACAACTTTGTCGGTTTCAATTTCGATCAAGATCTCATCTTGAGCAACTGCATCTCCGACCTTCTTTTTCCATTGCAATAAAGTTGCTTCAGCAACAGATTCAGAGAGTTGTGGAACTTTAACTTCAAAAATAGACATGATTAATCCTAGTTATATATAGAGTGATGAGTACGATTATTTCGTAATCACGTAACCTTTAAGTTTGGCAAATGCCGCATTGAGCAATGACTTCTGCTGCTCTTGATGGAGATGAGCATAGCCACATGCTGGTGAGGCTGATGCAGGGCGACCTGCATAAGCCAACTTCGTCCCCTCAGACATGCCTTCCAAAATATTGTGTTGCACGAAGAACCAAGCGCCTTGATTTTGTGGCTCATCCTGGCACCAGATGATCTCTTCCAATTTTGGATACTTCTTCAGTTCGGTAGCAAGTGCCTTATGCGGGAACGGATAGAGCTGTTCCAAACGAATAATCGCGACATCCTCAATCTTCTTCTCAGTACGAGCTTTAACTAAGTCGTAATAAACCTTACCAGAGCAAATAATTAAGCGACTGACCTTTTTTGCATCAATTGACTCATCACGCTCGCCCAATACCGTGTGGAATCCACCTTTAGTAAATTCAGATAAAGGGGAAGCTGCTTCTTTATTACGCAGCAATGATTTTGGTGTGAACAAAATCAGCGGTTTGCGGAACTGACGAATCATCTGACGGCGTAAGACGTGGAAGATTTGTGACGCAGTAGTTGGCTGAATCACTTGCATATTGGTATCCGCACACAATTGCATGAAGCGCTCAAGACGAGCAGATGAATGCTCTGGACCTTGACCTTCATATCCATGAGGCAACATCATGACCAAGCCGTTTGCACGGCCCCACTTCACTTCACCAGAAGCGATAAATTGATCAATCACCACTTGAGCGCCGTTAGCAAAGTCACCAAACTGAGCTTCCCAGATCGTTAATGTATTAGGCTCAGCAGCAGCATAGCCATACTCAAAACCCAGTACCGCCTCTTCAGAAAGAATGGAGTCGATCACAGTAAATGGTGCCTGAT
>CANIMS010000066.1 GCA_947468785.1 Betaproteobacteria bacterium | reverse complement strand
TGAATACATCCCTGTAAGATATTGCTTATCAAATATTAAACTTTAGAGGAACTCATTATGGCTCAATGGCTCAGATATCAACATCAAGGTAATTCGGGTTTAGGACAAGTTCAGGGCGATCAAATTGCCGTATATACCGGTGATTTATTTAATCAAGCTAAAGCGACTGGGGAGACCCTCAAACTCTCAGAAGTTACCATCGACATTCCATGTACCCCATCCAAAATGGTTGCTATGGTGGATAACTTTCATGCACTCGTTACAAAACTAGAGCATGCAGTGCCAGCAGAACCTTTGTACTTCTTAAAGGGAAACAACTCTTTTCTAGCTGCCAATCAGGTGATTCGCACTCCAAAATCCTACTCAGGCAAAGTCGTTTATGAGGGGGAACTAGGCATCGTGATCGGTAAACCATGCCATGAAGTCAGCGAACAAGAAGCAGCCAATGCCATCTTTGGCTACACCTGCATCAACGATGTCACCGCGATTGAAATCCTCAATCGTGATCCTGGTTATGCACAGTGGACTCGCTCAAAGAGCTTTAATACTTTTGGCGTCTTTGGGCCCTATATCACCACTGATGTAGATCCAAGCAAGCTGCATATTAAGACCATCTTGAATGATCAAGAGCGCCAAAACTATCCGATTGCAGACATGATCTTTCCACCTGCAAAATTAGTCAGCCTTATTTCACAAGATGTGCCGCTATTACCAGGTGACATCATTGCTTGTGGAACCTCAGTTGGCGTAGGCTCCATGAAACCCGGCAGCAATGTCAGCATCATTATTGAAGGCGTTGGACGCTTAGACAATCGTTTCGAATAAATAAGCTACCTTTAAAACAAAAGCCCTTGCTACTTCACATAGCAAGGGCTTTTTTGATACTGAAAAGACTTCGGTTTATTAAACTTAGTAACCCGATACCGATGGCAATGCCAAGCTACCTTTAGAGGCTTGAACGTTTTCATCTAAGTACTTTGTTAATGCAAATACGGTATTTAGACAAGGAGTTGGAGTCTGGGTAATCTTACCCAGCTCGATCACAGATCCTAATAAAGCATCGATCTCTAAACTACGGCCCGCCTCTAAATCTTGCAACATCGACGTCTTATGCTTGCCCACTTTCTCAGCGCCAGCAATACGACGCTCAATATCCACGCGGAAAGTCACGCCTAGCTTTTCAGCAATAGTTTGTGCTTCAGCCATCATATTGCGAGCTAATTCTTTGGTTAATGGGTACTGACAGATTCCTTCTAAAGTGCCATGCGTTAAAGAGCTGATTGGATTGAAGGTCATATTGCCCCACAATTTCAACCAAATCTCTGAACGAATATCGTCCAAAATGGGAGACTTAAATCCTGCTGCAGTCATCATCTCAGATATCTTCTGAATACGATCTGTGTTCTGACCATCTAATTCACCCAATGGGAAGCGATTGCCTTCAACGTGACGAATCACACCAGGAGCTTGGGTAAACGTTGCTGGATAAACAACACAGCCTATGATGTTGTTTGGATTGATTGCTTTTTTAGCAAGGCCACCAGCATCAACTGTTTCTACTGAGTGATCTTGATACTCGCCACCGAGCTTTTGGAAATACCACCAAGGAATTCCGTTTTGCATTGGAATCAAAATGGTTTCTGGTCCCATGATGGCAGCCAAGTCATCAATGATCGGCTCAACTTGATGTGCTTTTACTGCCAAAATGACAACGTCTGGAGTCTCTGCATCTCTGATTTTTTCAACGGCCTTCACTTCCGCAACTAGGGGCTCTGGTTGCTCATCCATAATGAGCGCAAGGCCACGCTCTTTAATTGCCGCTAAAGTTGCACCGCGTGCAACAACCGTTACTTCATTGCCTGCTCTTGCCAACATTACAGCAAGGTAGCCGCCAATAGCGCCCCCTCCACCGATCACACAGATTTTCATAGGAATCCCAAGAGAATAAAAAATATTGAATTACTGTCATATTAGATGAGAATATTTTGGGATGCCACAAAATAATGTTGCCTAATTTATAGGCAACCAGGGCTTTAAACCGCTTTTAATAGATCTTTTGGTACCAAACTGCCCAATAACATACCTGCAATGCTGGCAAATAGGCCTGCCAATTGAGGAGGCAATATAGCGCTAGGGGCTAAAACCTCACAGGCAATCCAAACCGCTAAACCACAAACTACGGCTAATAAGCCCCCTAAAGAATTTGCCTTTGACCAGTAAACCCCAAAAGCAAGGGGCACAAATGCTGCCACTAATGTGACCTTATAGGCACTTTCGACCATTTTGAAAATCGATAGTTCGGAGTTGATGGCGAAAAAAGTCACCACTACCGTAAAACATAAGACGGTAATGCGCATAATTTTTAACAGATGCTGATCTGATAAGTGCTTAAAGAAACCGCGCACAATATTTTCCGCAAAGGTTACAGAAGGCGCTAATAAAGTTGCACTAGCGCAACTCTTAATTGCCGATAGAAGCGCCCCGAAGAACATCACTTGCGCAAATATTGGTGCATGATTCAAGATCAGCTTGGGCAAGATCATCTGTGGATCGGTATCCACATATTTTTTCACTAAATCTGGATTAATCAATGTCGCCGAATAAGCTAAGTAGAGCGGTACAAACGCAAACACAAAATATAAAACACCGCCTAAGATAGCTGCCTGCACTGCAACACTCACATTCTTAGAAGAAGTGATTCGCTGGAAAACATCTTGCTGCGGAATCGAGCCCAGCATCATGGTGCATAAGGCTGCAGTGAACCCCAGAATCGAGGCTAGATTCATCTCGGGCCAGAAGTTACTAAATTGGCCCGCCGCGGCCGCATGCTCAATCACTACCCCAACGCCACCAGTTTGAGCAGTCATCTCGCCACCGATGTAAAGCATGCCAATCACAATAATGATCATCTGGATAAAGTCTGTAATCGCCACTGACCACATGCCGCCAAACAAGGTATAGATGAGCACACTACCTGCGCCAATTAACATCCCGCCTGTTTGAGAAATACTTCCATCAGAAACGACATTAAATACTAAGCCGAGGGCTTTAATTTGTGCAGCAACCCAGCCTAAATAAGAAACCACAATACATAAGGTAACCAAGACTTCAACCGTGCGTCCATATTTTTCGCGAAAGAAATCTCCAATGGTGAGCATGCGGCGGTTATAGAGATGCCTTGCAAAAAACAGGCCCACTAGAATTAAACACATGGAAGAACCAAAGGGATCGGAAACGATACCTCCCAAACCTTCTTTCAAAAAGGTAGCAGGGACCCCTAAAACTGCTTCAGCTCCAAACCAGGTAGCAAAAACGGTTGCTGTGACGATTGGCAAAGGCAAGCTATGGCCGGCAGCAGCAAAATCGGCGGTGTTTTTCACGCGCAGAGCAGCCCATAACCCAATACCTACCGATATCACCCAATAGATGATGACAAACCAAATCAACATCGCCCAGTTTCTCCTTCAGGAAATTGGTCAAATTATATGACCATGTCACTTTTGACAATAAGGGAATCCGTACTCATTTGAGGCATGCCGGTCTGACATAATTCAAGGGTGAATTCCCTTAAAGAGAACCCTCTAAGCGACCTGGCATACCAAAAAGCCATTCTGGGGTCTGTCTCTCGCACCTTTGCCCTGACCATTCCACTATTACCCCCAAGCATTGAAAAAGTGGTGGGCAACACCTACTTGCTCTGTCGAATAGTCGATACGATTGAAGATGCCGCAGATTTAAGCCCCGATAGCAAACAAACACTATCTCAGCTTTTCTTAGAAGTTGTACTAGAAAAATTGCCAGTCAGCGCCTTTGTTGATCCTTGTCTAGTTGCGCTAAAAAGTCACGCCAATCAAGATGAGTTGGATTTAATTATTCATACGCCAACCGTTTTACGTATTTTGCATACCTGTTCTAAAAGCGATCAGGCTGCAGTGAGTCGCTGTGTCACGATCATGTCAAATGGAATGTCTCATTTTCATAATAAGCAAACTCAGTCTGGACTGAAAGATCTCCAAGAGTTTGAGAAATATTGCTATGTAGTCGCTGGGGTAGTCGGTGAACTTCTGACTACCATCTTTAGCAATCATTCTGCTGAATTTGCAAAACGAATACAGGGCCATGAAGATCTAGCAATAGCCTTTGGTCAAGCGCTACAGATGACCAATATTCTCAAAGACTCTCCGGAAGATAAGGCCCGAGGCGTGTCCTGGAAACCTGCCAACATCAGTCAAACTGAGTTACTTGGTATTGCTTATCAAAAACTGGAGGATTCTTTGCGATACATCCTCCTGATTCCTAAGCAAGACATTGGGATACGAAGATTTTGCTTTTTAGCATTTGGCTTAGCTGCAATGACACTGTCAGAGATTGCCAAGCAAAAAGAATTTGCCCATCAAGATGAGGTAAAACTCTCTCGCAAAACGGTGATGGCTTTTTATAGCTTTACCAATGTCGCCGCCGCCAGCGATCTCATGATGAAAGCCTTCTTTAAACTATCTACTGGCTCCCTCAGAAATCTCAAGCGAGATTAAATAACCCCTTCATGCTTTAAAAGCCATATTTTGATTTGGCGATAAAAACCTGGGGCATCTTCTTTCATAAAACCACCTAAACCTTGAGCAGAAACCACTCGGTGACACGGAGTGACGAGGGGGTAGGGGTTAGCACCACATGCTGTGCCTACTGCTCTTGCGCCGCTCTTGATTTTCTGAGCAATCTCTCCATAAGTGATAGTTTTGCCTACTGGAATTTCTAGAACGCTTTTCCATACCTGTGATTGATGCTTTGTACCTGAGGGCTTTAAGGGCAGATCAAAATGGTGGTGTGGATTTTGGAAGTAAGCCTGACATTGCTTTGCCGCTTCCTGAGCCAATTGATTTTGGGGTTTGAGTAAGGCCTTGCTTGCGGGTAAGTAATCTATTCTGGAAATCATCAAGCTGCCATCAACCATTTGGGTTTCGATACCCAAACATCCAAAGGGAGCCTTGATTACACAATATTGAAGGTCAATAGAGGATTTTGGTCGAGCACTAGCCATAAAGAAGATTCTCACATAGATTAGAGAGATTGGATGACTTCGGTTTCCAAGCTAGCTATAGCTTGTGAAATAGCACTTTGCTATATTGAATCATCCTCACTTTTTGCAGGCAAAACACATGGACAACTTTTTTGACGATTGGCCCTTTTTAAGTCAGCTGGCCTTAGTCCTTTTTTTACTCGCACTCTCTGGCTTTTTCTCGATGGCCGAGACTAGTATGCTGTCGTCAAATCGACATCGACTCCGAGCCATGGCTAATAGTGGTAATGCTGGCGCCGCACTGGCTGAAAGACTGCTCAAGCGAATTGATTCCCTGCTTTCAGTACTGTTAATTTCAAATAATCTAATCAATACGGTACTACCTATTTTAGTAACTGGAATTGCGTTACATATTTTTGGCGACAGTGGACTTGTTTTAACAATTGCTACATTGGTAGTAGCACTGCTGATTATTGTTTTTAGTGAGATCACGCCCAAAGTGATTGGTGCGGCCTTCCCGGAAAAAATTGCTTCGAGTGTGGGCTGGTTCATTCTCCCCTTAACGTTTGTTTTCAAGCCCCTACTTTGGTTCATTAATAGCTTTGTTTCTGGCTTAATGAAAATCTCTGGCCTGCAGTCCTCATCCGATAGCAGAACGATGAGTCAAGAGGAGTTGCGAAGCTTAGTGCTCGAGTCAAATCGCTTTGTATCGACTCACCATCGCAATATCTTGCTGAATCTTTTCAACCTAGAAAATATTACAGTTGATGATGTAATGACGCCACGTGCAAAGATTGAGGTTCTTGATCTTTCTAGGCCAATTGATGAAGTGGTACAGCAACTAGAGACCTGTTATCACAATAAGCTACCTGTATGTGATGGAGACTCTGAACGAATCGTCGGCATTCTTTCTGTTAAAAAAGCGCTTTCGCTCTTGGGAGATACCGATCTCAAGCATGAAGACTTTAGATCCTTGTTAAGCGAGCCTTATTTCATACCGAGTGGCACACCAGTCCTACAGCAGATGCAGTTCTTTCAAGATAATCAACAGCGCTTGAGCTTGGTAGTCAATGAATATGGTGAAGTTTTAGGTCTAGTTACTTTTGAAGATATCGTTGAAGAGTTGATCGGTGAATTCACAACATCATTTTCAAACCTCTCTACGGACCCCCATTGGCTTGCCAATGGGACTTATTTAGCCAGTGGTAGCGCCACTCTGCGAGATCTCAATCGCCTGCTCAACCTCAATCTACCGCTAGATGGCCCGCGCACTCTGAATGGTTTAATACTAGAAAGACTTGAAGCGATTCCTGATCACGATGTCAGTGTTCGTATTGCAGGCATCGTAATGGAGATAGTCCAGTTTGATGAGCAAGGCATCAAAACTGTCAAGCTGTATCGCCCCTCCTCCAGTCATATTCAAGATTGAGTTTGTCTCATGATGACTCCCTCATTATTCGCATCTGGTATGAAATTGCTCTTAATGCAATTGACTCCAGAGCAAGTGATATACATATTGAAGCTGGCACTCATCAAACATTAGTGCGCTTCAGGATTGATGGTTTACTCCAGATATCCGCTCAACACCCACAGGAACTACACGAGCGACTCATTACTCGCATCAAAATTCTGGCGCGTCTGGATATCGCTGAAAAGCGTCTACCTCAGGATGGTCGACTTAGTATCGGGAAAGACTTTTCAAGGCCTGACATCGATTGTCGCGTGTCTTTATTGCCAACACTCTATGGCGAAAAAGCTGTTATTCGTATCCTCCCAAATCAAATAGAAGAGCTTGCTCTTGATCAACTTGGTTTGCTTTCTGAGCAATTTGATATTTTAAAAAATGCTCTTAACCAAACCCACGGACTCATATTGGTCACCGGTCCTACGGGCAGCGGAAAAACCCGTACCCTGTATAGCTGCCTACAAGCACTCAATCAAATACATCGCAATATATGCTCGGTAGAAGACCCTATCGAAATTCGCTTACCAGGTATCAACCAAGTGGCTTACCACCCTCGTGCAGGCTTAGATTTTTCTACCATTATTCGCGCTCTTCTCAGGCAAGATCCTGATGTCATCATGATTGGTGAAATTCGGGATAAAGCAACTGCTGAGATTGCCATACAAGCTGCACAAACTGGTCACCTTGTTTTAAGCACCTTACACACCCGCAATGCAAGAGGTGCACTCGGAAGGCTTGAATACTTGGGTGTTGACCAAGACTCGATTCAATCCTGCATTCGCTGCATCAGCTCCCAACGTCTTGTTCGTCGAAATTGTCCTGATTGTGGCAATACAACATTTAGTACTACTGCCCTGTGCAAGCTATGTAAAGGGACGGGATACTTTGGCCGCTTAGGAGTTCATGAAATCTTCAGCAGTCAACAGCTAATGAACTCAGAGCTTCAGCATCTGAACCTGCATGAGGCAGGATTGCAGCATGTCAAACGGGGCTTAATCAAAGAGCATGTATTAAACACAGAAGTTGGCACATGGTCATAAATCAAAAACTCTCAAAGCAGGGTCAACTCCACTTTGCACAACAGTTACTTTCTTTAATGCAGGCTGGTTTAGCCCTGCTCAATGCCATTGAATTGATCTATCAAACTGCACCAAAATCATGGCGCCCTTGGCTAAGCAAGCTTCACGCTCAACTAAAAACTGGTCATCATTTCTCTAAATGTCTAGAACTGCAAGCGCCTCATTTCTCTATGGAATTTATCAACCTGATTGCTGTTAGTGAACGTACGGGTGATATCAATCTCGCCCTAGAGACCATCTGTCTGCAATTAGAATCACAGATTGAATTACGACGCAAAGTACAACAGGCACTCGCTTATCCCAGCATTACTTTATTTACGTCCATCATGCTGATTTTTGTAATGATGATTTGGGTGGTACCTGTTTTTAAAGAAGTATTTAGTCACTTCCAAGCAGATCTCCCTGCTCCAACCCTCTTTCTCATAAAAGTCTCTTCATTCCTCCAGAACTTTTACCTAGGAATTGGTCTGGGAATACTAAGCCTGAC